>BQIY01000057.1 GCA_021604265.1 Nitrospirales bacterium | reverse complement strand
GGTTCGTTGTTCAGCTTTTGCGGCGGCTCCCTCATCAGCCCTGAATGGGTGCTGACCGCTGCTCATTGTACCGTGCAAGTTGGGCACAAAGTCATCTTAGGACGCCTCAATCTCAACGAGAGCGGCGGAGAAGTCCATGATATTGTTGAAGTGATCAATCATGCGGGCTATGATTCAAACACCAGTGATTCCGATATTGCGTTGATTAAACTCAAGACCCCTTCCGCTCAATCACCCATTTCATTAGTCTCAGGAAATAGTGACTTGGATGCACCTGGAAAACCCTATACCGTCGTTGGATGGGGTCTGCTGGAAGAAGGCGGCATGGCATCTGATAACCTCATGGAGGTGACCCTGCCCATCGTTTCTAACGCAAACTGCCAAGCCCAGTATGATGGCACAGGCGTAACGATTACAGAAAACATGTTGTGCGCAGCCGAACTCAACAAAGATTCCTGCCAGGGAGACAGCGGCGGACCGGGTATGGTCGTGGACACGGCACAAGATACGGAACGGTTAGCCGGAGTGGTCAGTTTTGGCATCGGATGCGCCAGACCTGAGTTTCCCGGCGTCTATACACGCGTTTCGAAATTCATTAGCTGGATTGATGAACAAAGAGGCGGGAGTCCAATTCCTGGTCCTGGTTCAAACAATATTCCTATCAGCCCTCCGTTAACACAAGGTTCGATCTCAACCCCAGGAAGCGAGAACCTTTTTGAATTCGTGGTTGAAGAAGCAGGAACATACACGATCGAAACACGGGGAGAAAATGCTTCAGTCGATACGGTCATGTCTGTCTTTGGGCCGGATAGTCAAACAACTCTCGTGGGAGAAAACGACGACATTAACGGAAACACGCGTGATTCAAGGATTACGGCTGACCTCAGCTCCGGCACCTATCATGTGCGGGTCAAGCTTTACCATGACACGCAAGTAGGGAACTACGGCATATCCGTGCAGTCCAACGAGTAACGGACCTATTGGTGAGATGAAACATCTCCATTCTGACTCCGAATGCGTATTCATTCGGAGTCAGAATGTTCATTGATCGAAGTCACGGTGACAGCAATGTTGAATCAATTCATGAACTGTAGACAACATCGACTCTTACTCTCAGCATTCATCATTATTTCTTTGCTCGAAACGACCCCTCTCGCCCAAGCGAAGAACACGGAAGCGTTTCAGAACATGGTAAAAACTCACAATGCATTCGCCATTGAATTATTCAACACGATCGCGAACATTCAATCGGAGAATATCCTCCTCGCTCCCTATAGCACTTCTACCGCACTTGCCATGACGTACATCGGAGCCCGAGGCGAGACACAATTAGAAATCTCAAAGGTCTTCGGGTGGCCGCTTGCCTCCAAGAAAGTCTCACAGGGCATGGGTGAACTTCGAGCGATCCTCAGTGCTGCCAATACGATCGAAGGTATTGACCTGAATGCCACGAGCGGAATCTGGGTTGATCACTCCCTGAATCTCCTGCATGACTTTACTCAGCAGTCGAAACAACTCTACGACGTCGCCCCTCAATCTGTGGATTTCCAGAAGAGTCCGGATACCTCGCGGCAAATCATTAATCAATGGGTCCAACAGATGACTCATGGCAGAATAACCGATCTTATTCCATCCGGAAAATTGGACGCTTTGACTCGTCTGCTCTTAGTCACCGCAACCCATTACAAAGGCATCTGGGCAAAACCATTTAACACACATGAGACACAACCGTCTCGGTTCTGGCACTCACTAACCGACTCAACCAGCATTCCGCTCATGACGCAGCAGCATCGCTTCCCGTACGCTGACACCGAGGACTTTCAAATTCTTGAATTGCCCTACGTTCAGAATCACCTCTCCATGATCTTCCTGCTTCCGAAAAATCAGGAAAATCTGACTGAGCGAGAAATCCCCTTCAAGAACCCCAAACTTGAAAAATGGATTGAATCGCTGAAACCACGATTCGTCAAAGCTTCTATTCCGCGATTTCAGATGAGCGCTGGATTCGACCTCAGCCAGACGCTTTCATCAATGGGAATGCCTCTCGCATTCGACCAACAGGCGGATTTCTCTGGAATGAGCGACGCGGTGGATTTACGGCTTGCCGCCGTTTTCCACAAAGGCTTTATCGAGGTGAACGAGGAAGGCACGGAGGCGGCAGGTTCAACCGGAGCCGTCATGGAAGGCCGAAGCCTCCCAACCGTTCCCCCTGTGGTGTTCAGAGCTGATCACCCATTCTTTTTCATCATCCGTGAGAACCATTCCGGGCTCATGTTGTTCTTGGGGAAAGTGAGCAATCCAAGCGCCTCGCCATCCTGAATCAGCCTCCCCCTCTATCGAAAGAGATACGCTGAGCAACACAGAAAGTATCTAAACAGATACACAATGTATCTATTGAGATACGAATCCATGTCCAGGTTCTTTTTCCCGTTTATTTTTCTCCACTTCGGAACCCTCTATCGGCATACCAGTGCTAGAGAATTTCATATTTTCCAAATCCTACATTCAGACTTCCCATCGGTCTCATACTTGCTACTAGTATTCTTGATCTCAACCAAGGAAGGTGATGAGTGCTCTTCCCTCTGTCCGAATATCAAGTGCCAACCAAACCGCGAGTGTTCATCCTGGAACCAAACAAACAACTCCATCGGCATCTGAAAGAAGAGTCACAACGGTACCATATGACAATTTCCAATAATCTCCACCAGGCTATTCGCAGCGGTGCACTCCATAATGGAAATCAGCCTGACCTGGTCGTCATCGACGTTTCACACACACGTGCGCAACATGGCCTTACACTCGGAAAAGAATTCCGCCAGTATGATCAGACCATTCCACTGTTACTCATTACGAGAGAAAGTTCCGAGGACATGGCCCTGGCCGCACTGCGAACAGGCATTAATGATTATGTGAAAGAGCCCTTTACCCATGAAGAATTTTCAGAACGAGTCTCGCATTGGATTACTCAAGGTTCCATTCAATATCTTACAAGAAAACACAAGAACTCTCAGGATTGCGACTCTCTGACTGAGAGCCTTGTTGGAACGTCATCATTCATTCAAGATATCCGTGCTGATATGACAAAGATGGCATGGACACAAAGCAATGTTCTCATCACAGGCGAGACCGGGACCGGAAAAGAAGTCGTCGCACAAGCCATCCATCGAATTAGTGATCGTCGCGATAAGAGCTTCATATGCGTGAATTGTGCTGCCATTCCGGAAACATTATTAGAAAGTGAGTTATTCGGCCACGAACAAGGAGCCTTTACAGGCGCGAGATACCGCCACCAGGGAAAACTCGAACAAGCGCAAGGCGGTACCATTTTGTTTGATGAAATTGGAGATATGGAACTATCGGCACAAGCCAAAATCCTGAGAGCAATAGAGGAACGGCAAGTGCAGCGACTAGGAGGACATGCGAATCATCCCCTTAACATTCGTGTCATCGCCGCAACCAATCAAGACTTAGAGCAGGCGGTAAAGTTCAAACAGTTTCGATCAGATCTTTTCTACCGACTGAATGTTGCCAGAATCCATTTGCCTCCCCTACGTGAACGCAAAGAAGATATTCCCCTTCTCATCCAACACTTCATTCGTGAATTCAACCCTAAGTTTCATCGGGAGGTGAAATCTGTATCAGCCGAGGCGCTCGACTCTCTCCTTCGCTATTCCTGGCCTGGCAATGTCAGAGAATTGAGAAACCTCATAGAGGCATCATTTATCCATCTGCCCGATCCGTCAGTAAGATATATGGACCTCCCACTACAATTTCGTGCAAAAACCAGAGAATGCGCCACACTCCCTCAGAATGAACGTGACCAGATTTTGGCCGCGCTTCTCAGCACGAAATGGAGTCGAACCAAAGCCGCTCAAAAGCTTCAATGGTCACGAATGACGCTCTATCGGAAGATGGCCAAACATAATATCAGTCAAAGAGGCCATAAGATGCTACATACCCATTCCGAATATGCTCACCCCATCAACGAGCCATGTACTATTTCGTAACATTCCCATCACCATTCATCACCTGGAAGCAGTCGACGATCTGACTCATTCCTCAAAATCTTTTTAAAGTCCTTTTTCCTCGCTCGTGATGCCCGACTTTTCAAATAGTCCTCCGTCATGCTCGCGAATATTTTCTCAGTGACCGCTGAAAATATAAACTAGTTGATGGACACGCCTTCTTTATTGACCACTTCTTTAATATACCGATGAATTGAATCAGGTAATCGCAGATTCAAGGCACTCATGCAAGTTCCTCCAGTAATGCTCTAGAAGTCATTGCTTAGATGATGAGATAGAGTCACACGCCGTTTTTACGGTCTACGATCACATCCCAAACGTAACATTTCGTAACATTGCGGCTTCTATTTGTCGCAAATTATGTGACGTGCATTTGAGCTGATACGACATGACATTGTGCATCTCTACAGCCTTTACATTGTTGCAACTCACGTATGGAACCGAGAAAACAGGATTGCCTTTGGCACCATAAGCGTACACGCCAACGAACACTGCCTCGTCTTATACGCTCAGACAAGGACAGTTGTAACATTGCCCTGTGACGCTTTCCTCCTTCCGCCTTCCCTTGAACCGATTCGAGATCTTTTTTACTTAATCTTTTCAATTGTTTGCGTTGACAGAACCGTCTTTCTCTGTCTCGCACACTAATCTTGCAACGATCGTTACTTTAAAAATGTCGAGATCATTGCACCAAACATAATTCACGGACTTCTTACGGTTGCGACTCATGCCGGATGACTATGATAATTGGAATGAACAAATGGACCTCCCAATCATCTATGTGGATGCGTTTCGGATCGGATTCGACGCATACAAATTCGTCTTAGATCTTGGGGCAATTCCTCAAGATGCTGAGACACCCAAGTTCACAACAAGAATGATCATGGGACCGGACATTGCGATGGAGTTCGTCGAAATCTTAAGGCAATCATTTAAGGAATATAAGGGTCGATTTGGTCAAATTAACACGCTATGACCTTTGTTTTTTGACTCGAAATATTTTCTCTTTTACTGGTTATCATCATTCAGAATTGCTGTATACATTATGCCTTCTCCAATTAGATCGTCGTTAAGAATCATTGTCGCTGCGATTTTAGTTTGTCAGATGCTTGGCTGTGCCATCTACTATCGCGATGCAGAATCCGGTGCCGAACATATCTGGGGCTTTGGTCATCTTGCAATAAAGGGCACACCGCCTCTGGAAGGAAAACAGGCTTTTATACGAAAAACCACGCTAACAGGAATAGCCCTAGGTATTGATGAGGGTTCATTCGGAGTAAGTGTGGGTTGGGATCAAAGAGAACGTCTTGTCATTTTGAACGAAAATACAGCATTTACCATACAACGTCCGCCCAACAACGATTTCTTCGATTTCAAGATAGGGACTTATCCCCTTGAATTCAATCTTACAGATAATAAAGACCAGCAATCGTCTACAACTAAGGAGGATCAGCCATGACACTCCCATTTCTACGGGGACTCGTTTTAGCAGTATGCATAGTCTTTCTGAGCGGATGCTCCGGATATGATCGAGTCCTATTTGTGACCAAAACCAATGTCGGGCTTGATATTGATACTGAACCTCCAACGGCTGAAGTCACGATAGCGAGAAGGGAAATAGCCATCCAGCCGACGTTTCCAAATAACGATACTAAAGAGAATAAAGATAATGACGAAAGTGGATTACCACTATTGGCGGCATTTGGATTGACAGGAAGTTTTTTTAATCCAAGCATCACAGCCCATTTTGCAGGCGGAGATGCGGCTGTAAATCTGTCCCCAGGAGACAAAACTAAACCCGTCAACTCCAGCTTATGTTTGTCGAAAGAACCTGAAGATCCCCGAGGCCTTTTACTCAAACTCTGGCACTTAATAACCTTCCAGGACTATCAAAAAATTAAGGAGGAGCCCCGCCCTTTTTATTTCGCCACAGATACTTCGTATGGAGTAAAAGTAGCCTGGAGTGGTACGGCTGGTCCTTATCCAGACTCTTTGAAGCTAGGGTATAACCGGAAAGAATTTGCATCTCCACCGATTTTTGTGGACGCAATAAAAAGTTGCAAACTTAAAGGGAGTAAAGATGGGTTTAAAGTTAAAATGCCTTCGTTTTATGCGTCTATAGATAATGCAGGTGGATATACAACACTCACTGAAAGTGGAGTGAAGCATGTGCAATTCTTTGCCACAGGAGAAGCCGCGACCCGCTTTGCAGAAGACCCCTATGTTCAAGAGATTGCATTTAGCCAAATGGCTCCTGCCGCAGCAAAACTAAAAGCTAATAAAATTGGATTAAATCGGGACTTGATTGACGAAATCGGAGCCAAATGGAACCCAGCAGACGGCGCGAAGCGCGATAAGATACTGAAGGAATCAGTAAGACTTGAGCTTGTGGAAACTGGCACAAAGGAGGATCAATTCATGGCTATGCTCAAAGAACGATCAAAACTACTTCTGCCTGAATTTTCAAAAAATCTTAATGTATTACGACGTTTTGCCATTGATCTATAGTTAAAAACATGTGCAATCGAAGTGCAAGTGCTATTGGCGATAATTTGGCCCTATGTATTAATAAAGGAAAGGTCTGAATTTGTTGGTGGAGACCCTGGGAGGAGTATTATGTCAGGTGCTATAGAACCTTCGCTACGCCTTCTTGCTTCATTTCTTGCTTTCATTTTTTCAGCTGGCTGCGCGATGAACTCATTTCAGGCAACAGTCCAGGTTAGTGAATGGAGACTTCGAGCCGGTCAATCAGGTGAATTTAAGGAAATGAACGATGAATGCACCTCTGAATCCACAGAGCAAAATGCCTTTGTATTGATTCATGGAATATATGGTGACGAGGATACATTTGGTCAACTTCAAGATACGCTCAGAAAAGATGAAGAGCTTGGACAATCCGACGTCTATCTTATGGAATATTGGAGTAGCCGGTTTTTCCCTAACTTTCAATCTTTATCAGAGCTAGGCCAAGCCTTCAAGATACGCATAGAGCAACTTGTGGATTGTAAAAAACCAGAAACAATTATCATTATTGCACACAGCCAAGGCGGCCTCATAGCGAAAGAAGCTGTACTGGCATGGAAAGAAAAAGGTGATCCTAAGGGCATATTAGGAAAAACCAAACTCGTCCTGATTGGTACACCAAACTCATTTTCTACGTACGCAGGATATAACAACCTATTTGTCAATTCCCTTTTTGCTCCGATTACTTACGTCACAGGTATCTTCTCAGCACCGTTTGGCAAAGCTTTTGTTTACAACCGGCAAGCTTTCGACATGGCGGATAGTATTCGACCATTTCACTCTATAGATAGTGTAGACCTTTTTCGTTCAAAATTCATGCTCAATCACATTGCCAAATGGGGAGAGTACTTTCCGACAGGTGTTTTCAACAACCCTAAAACCTACGCGATTGTGGGCATAAAAAATCTTTTTGATAATTATGGACTTAGTGATGGCATCGTACATGCGGATACCCTTCTTTTTGCAGGGATACCCGATCAGAGGGTGCGCTACGTGCCCTATCGCCATTTTGATGATTTAGTGTCGATAGAAGAAAAACACCACCGCACATTCACCATTATAAAGAATATTGCGTCGGGTAAATTGGACAAAACGGAGGTGACACCTAACGCTGACAAATCCGCTCAGAAGCTCTCACCGTTTAAAAACCTTCCATATTCCCTTGTTACATTTGTGATGGAACAGAGCCTTACAACTAACCATGATGAGAACGATAAGGATCAAACAAAGGTTGAATTACAAGGCATTGATCTTGACGGGAAAAGGCCCTTTCTGGAAACCATAGAGAGTCGTGCCAAATCAGATATTTCCACGACTATTCTAGGATCAATTGGAAGGCTTGTGCTGTTACCTTTTCAATCTTTGCTAAACCTTGCCTACCCGGCTACTCATATTGAGAATTACGTACAACGTGTAAAGTCCGGGAGAGCAGAGCCCAAATGGAGAATAAGACGCTTACCAGATATCGTTCTAGATGGAGATCATGAAGGTATTATTGAGGTCAGTAGAAGACGAGAAGGAACAAGCTGGTATTCGAAGTTTTTTGGAACCGATGATGAAGGATATGTGCATTATAGAATTACAGATGATCCTGACTACCAAAAATCCACTTGTAGAGCAAGTTATCCCATCATATGGGCACCCTCAAAGAATTCAAGTCTGACTACTACTGATAATACTACCCCTAAAATCAGGCTCCAGCGGAATGCTGTGAATTACATAAAGGTTGAACTCACGGAAAATGAGATATCGCTCACAAGAGTCGGATGCACGTAACAGGATCAGACAGGCTTGAATCAGACATCTTTTATAGCCATGTTCAAAGCGCTGTATCAAAAAGAATTCTAAATCAAGGCTTACTGTAACCCTCTGATGCCGTTTAAAAGATAGGAATTATGGAAATGACGTTCATTAAGTGGCTCATGAATCAACCCTAGGTGTGCCGCGTGGACGCAATACTTTTCGCATCTAACTGTGGTTTAAAGGTATTTATATTTTCTTATTCAATGCGACAACAAAGAGATTTATACTATGGCTGACCGGGGAAATTTCAAAGACCTTTTCGCTCCCAACATGATTTATAAGTACTTTGATAAAGCCAAAGACTACAAGTTTAAAGCAAGGTCAAATAAGTTTGAACTTGTGAATGCGGCATGGTGCGCAGATGCTTCATTGTTGGTCTATGTAAAGGACGTGAAATTTGTACAAGACAACCTAGGGAAGGCCGGATTAACAGGAGAATGTGAAGGATTTGATAAGCCCGGCGTTCAGTACTTTATTGCGTACAACAACGATTTTGCTTTGGTGTCGTTTCGAGGAACAGAGGTGAGTGAAAAAGAGGATCTTTGGGCCGATGCGGAGTGGAACCTTACGGAAGCAAAAGAAGGTAAAAATGTTCTTATTGGAAAGGTCCATGCAGGCTTCCAAAAAACCTTAGACCTGGTATGGGATAGATTAGTTGAGCGATTGAAAAAGTTGAATGGAACACAACGCACAGTATGGTTTACTGGACACAGTCTCGGCGCAGCACTTGCGACCCTCGCAGCAGATCGGTGGACAACAACTCAAGGACTCTACACTTTTGGATGCCCAAGGGTTGGCGATCAGGACTTCAAAAACGACTTCTACGTTCATGCCTATAGATTTGTCCATCAGAATGATATCGTGACTAGAGTCCCTCCTCCACCGCTATATAGTCATATCGGTAATGTTTATTACATTGATTCTGAAGACGAGATTGATGATAGCCCAAGTACATTTAATAGATTGCAAGATGGTTTCAAGTCAAAATTCTCCCATCTCATAAAAACGGCCAATCATTGGCGCCGCGGACACTGGGAC
>BQIY01000056.1 GCA_021604265.1 Nitrospirales bacterium | reverse complement strand
GGGTTATTCATGCGGTGACTCTGCGCCAAAACCTGCACCAGTTTCAAGCGGAAGAGAACGTCAGGAACGCCGCCTCAGATAAGGCGTTCATACTGGATCGGACCACAGAAAGACCCACTCGAAGATGCGAAGACCCTTTTTGTTGAGGACGATAATACCCTAAGCTCAAAATACCAAGAAAAAGTTCTCCGGTTAAAAGAAGAATTGGTGCAATAAAAGACAAAATTAATACCACTGCAGTTCCAAAAATCGTCAAAAAAAGGTCTATCATAAAGACTCTCCATGGCACCACACCCATGTTTTCCATTCTTACCATCGTAAAGTCCTTCATCCACTTCGATTGCATCTGCGAGGGGCATTTTTTGACTAGAGGCTGAGTAAAAATCATCCGTAAATTGCATATGATCCCGCTCCTTCACCAGCTCCCGCTAGGATACGGAGTGACTCATCAATTTCTCATCTTGAGCTGCCGCTACGACCGCATCATCTACGCTCCACTGTTCCACCCGATTTCGCCCATTTTTTTTGGCCACATATAGGGCGTTATCGGCTTGGGATACCAATTCCAAATGATCAGAAGCCCCTAAAGTGGCCGCTGACACCCCAAAACTCATCGTAATTTTCTGGCCGGACGTCGTGCGAATAGCCTTACTGGCCAAACGTTCGATGTTTTCGCGTAACCGTTCGGCGACTAACATGCCCTCGACACAAGTCTGCCCAGGCAAGAGAATGCAAAATTCCTCTCCCCCATACCGGCCAATAATGTCCAAAGGACGCAAAGCTGTTGATAACACTTGCGCCACGATTTGAATCACTTGATCCCCCACCGCATGACCAAAACGATCATTATACGACTTGAAATGGTCGATATCCGCCATAATACAAACCAAACCTGTCCCGTCACGTTGGACCCGCTCCCACTGATCTTCAAACACCTCGAATAATGCTCGCCGATTGCAACAACCCGTCAAGGGATCTCTGTGAGCCAGTTTTTCCAGTTCTGCTTTTGAGAACTCCAACTCCTGAATCGTATCTTCCAATTCCGTCACATCATTGAACGAAACCAAAATGCCTCGGACTTGTGTACGTTCACCGAAAATGGGGATGGAATTGACTCGGAAATTCTTCACGGCTTTCCCCATCCTCTCCCAGACCACGGGCACATCCAAATTCAACTCTTTTTCCTGTCGTGCCTTGGTCCATGGGTATGTGATCAGGGGGGTAACCGGGTCCGGAGAGGCCCATTTAAAACTATCCAAGGTTTTCCCGATCAAGTCGTGGGTATCCACATCAACGATGAGACTAAAGGCGCGATTAGCCAACACAATACGGTACTCACCATCCAGGAACACGACGCCCTCTGCCAACACATCAAATGCGGTTTGTACCCGCATAGGCACCACTGAACCGGGATCGAGTTTACGCAACGTTCGTTTTAAGTAAAGTAAATAGCCCAGCAACCCGTAGACCATGATCAGGGCAAGGAGTCGCACCCAGGAATTATCAAGAACATAAGCCAAGGGTCCAGTATCCAGAGAATGAAACCGGAGTTGTAACGTTCCCCAATGGATGTTCCCATTAAAAATAGGAATCTGAATATGATCAGGCTTAGAATGGTCTCCGGATGGCTGGATCCAGAGAGCACGATGGGGCCCGGCCAGAGCCCTAATCTCACCACTTTCCAAAACCAAAGCCACTGATTGGATATCCGCATTCCGTTCAACCAACAGATCCAAGGCCTGTTGGATGGCCTGATCCTCACCCCTCTGCGCCAGGATAGAGTATTGGATGGCCAGGGCTTCGGAATACTTTTGCCGATAGAGCAAGATTTGGGCGGCTTGGTCTGGAATGAACCGGACCATCAGATCACTGATTAAGAAAATACTCAGGGTAAGAGACATCAGCCCAAGACTCATCCAAAAGATGGGCGTCAGTCGTTTCATGAGGATAGGGGGAAGTCAGTCGGGTTGGGAACGAGACCAATACGGTCAACCATATATATCGAGCCCGGACTATCATATGAAAAGGTTTGGCTCCACGGCTTGGTTGAGTGAATCTCATGGGCTTGATCGCCCATGTCCAAGGAGGCAGATTCATTTACGATACAAGTGGTCTCAGTTAACAACCTTTGCCATTTCTGAAATCCTGCTCTGATAATGATGCCTTGAGTCTTTAGCAAATCCACCTTAATCTCCAGATCCAAGATAGGAACAAAATTCCCATCTCGGGTGGAATCGAGATGAATGACCTCGGCGGCGGGATTGATGCCATCTACTTTTTTACGGTCTGGCGGCAGGGAATGGGAAAGACAAGACAACCACAGGGCATCCAAGTAAGAAAAACCCGTATGAGTCGAATCTGTGGATGCTTCCCTTTCGGTATCAAGAATGCCCGGTTGTTTTTTGGTGATGGAGGCTTGAACGACTTCCGCTCCTGTGACAAGCTTGGCCCCATCAAAGAGAATCCGTGGCTCTAAAAAAATAAAGGCCCCGGTCAATCTGGCCGTGGGAGGCTCTTGGGAGGGGGTGGGCTTTCGCTTCTTTTTGATACCTGGTTTCATTACCTTGATATCCATCCCAGCTTCGAGCGTCGGGGCCTTGCAGTGCATGGATTTCATATGACGATCTTCAGTCATGAAAGAAATGCGAAGACAAATAATTTCAGGTCACAAATTGTTCAAAAATCCTTTGTATTCCTAGGGATTATCGACCACAAAGGAAGCCCCTCAAAAGAAGGGGCTCTCATATCATTTGTCGGATCTTAGGGAAATACTCTTGATGCGGATTAAGAAAAGTTTGAGGGGGTTACTTTCCGCTTCCTGAATGTTGGTGGACGTTGATGAGCATTATGATTGCTGTATAGATTCTGGTGGTGATTGGAATTTTAGAGGAGAAGGTTGGAGGCAGAAGTCTGGACTATTTTGTTTTAATGAAAGAAATTGTGAACTGCCTTTAAGGCTCTCAAACTCCACATTTCCTTCTGAAAATCAAACCCCGCTTTCACGAATGAGGATGGAGGCCGCTCGTGCCCACAAATGACCTATAAAACTTTGACCAATTCCCTCCACATGCACCACCCCTCGCACGACCTGATCCCAGGATGGCTCCTTGTCCATCACATCCAGTTCCACCCGATATACGGAGTGTTCAGGGATCAATTTCCCGTGGGTATCCTGGCGCACCGGAATATCTCCGGAATACGTGGAAGCTAAATAGGGTAAGGACATTTCCGATTCGTCCACATGGCGAAGGTCACGAAGCTGCCCCGGTCGGGCAGGTCGAGTCGGGTCGTCCGGATAAAACCATCCTGCATTCCCCACCGAGAGCCGGGTCTTTTGCTTTTCCGTGGCGAGGGCCACCATCACGGATGGATGTTCACCAATCATATGGGCAACCGCCATTTCGCTATTCACCCACAGTCCTGGATGGAGTGAAGGCGCCAGATCCGTGACCATTCCCGGGAACGGAGCACGCAAAATCAATTGCCCTCGAAGCGTGACCAGGCCCGCCAATGCCTTTCGTTCTCCCAACAACATCTCCCAAATCACCAGATGATCATCCCGATCATCCTGGTACGCGACTTCTCGTTCCACGCGAAATTCTAACGCCGCAATGCGATGTCCAATAATCTCAATCTGATGTTCCACTTGTGCCGACTGCAAAATCAAAATGGTCTGCCCTTGTTCGACCCGGTCACCCTCCTCAACCAACACCTCCACCACCATTGCTGGAGCCGGCGGGAACAGAGTCGTGCGTTCCGGAGCTTCAAGAGTCGCCGGAATCTCCACCGTCGTATCCAACGGCATCACGCTCATCAGCAGACATCCGGTCAATGCGACTCCGACCCCACGACCACGCCAGGATTTGATCACCGCCGCCCGACGTGTCCACCAGACCTGTAGTTCCTCATAGACCGGCCATGCCAGAAACCAGCCTATTTCCACGAAAAAGAGGATGACGCCCAAAACCTTGAAAAAAAAGTAATACACCAGGACTGCAATTCCTAAAAACACGACGGCCCGATAGACCCACACCGCCCATGCATAGAGGATCAGCACAGTTTGCCGTTGAGACGGCATGTGTTCAGGAGGAGCATCCCCCCAGGCAAACAACCATTCCCGTAATTTCCAACGACCAAACTCGAAGGCTCGTGATTGCAAATTCGGGACACCCAGCCAATCGGACAGGACATAGTAGCCATCAAACCGGAGCAGCGGATTCAAATTGATCAGCAGACCCGTCACCCAACTGGTCGTCGCCAACACAAAGAGCATGCTTTTGAGAATTCCATCAGGACAGAAATTCCAAAAAAATGTTGCAAGCATGGCCACACTGAGTTCAATTACCATTCCCGCAGCGGCAATGGCCGCGCGTTGCCTTCGGACTGTAAGCCGCCAGGAATCGGTCGTGTCCGTATAGAGGACAGGAACCATAATGAGAAATCCGATGCCCATCGTCGGGACCCGGCACCCATACCGAACGGCGGTATAGGCATGCCCAAGTTCATGCACAATCTTAATGGCGACCAACCCGATGATATAACCGGTCATTCCTTGAAACGTAAAAAAGTATAAAAAAATATTGGCAAACGATTCCCACTGCCGCACGACTCCCATACACCCGATCGCACCCAGGATAAACACACACCATAAGGCCCATCGACTAAACAGCGGCGTGACGAAAGGAAGCGTTTTGCGCAAGAACCGGTCGGGATTGCATAAGGGAATTCTGAAAAACAGATAGTTGTGGAGTACTCTCAACAGCCAATGTTGTTTCGCCCGTTCGGCCTGCCCTAAGAACCCCTGACTTCCACCGGCTACGGCATCACGGGTTAAATTGTTCCGATAGAGAAACTGGACCAACTCCGTCACATCACTGGTTGAGACCTTGGCGGAAGTCGTTCGGGTCACCGAATTCACCAGTCCCTCGACGGTTCCAACGTGCCATTGCGACAGAAGCTGAAAGGCAGACCATTCAATTTGAAAAAATTGATTCCGAACCCTGTCCACAATCGTCCAGGTAGGGACGCCGTCAGGCGTTGGAGTACCGGACAAGATCTGAAGATCTTCGCGCAATGGTGGAAGAGGACAGTCTTCTTGAGGCTTTGGCTGACCCATTAGAAACCTAACGTTTGTCGAAGAATTCCGAGTGGGCGCCGGAAGAGATAGAAAAAGAGGGTGACCGGTTCCCCATAGATTTTGGCGGTGCCTTGCCAGCCTATTCGAATATCTTCAGGCGGGTCCGTGAACTCGGCTTCCACCTGATAGGCCAGGGCATTGGTCGGGAGAATACTCGCATGGTAACTGGCATGCACTAATTGGGCAGAAATCGCTTGTAAGGGATTGGCATTCAAAAACACTTCAACCTCGGCGCCTTCCCGTAACACGATGGCGTCGGCCACCGGCAGATCGATTTTCAATTCAAACTCTTGGGGATCTGCCACCTCCATAATGCGTTCCCCAACCACAACCGGCTTGCCAGTCCATTCGGATTTATCGGTGAAAATCACAATGCCCGTTCGAGAGGCCTTCACTTCCACCTGTTGTAGCATGTCCCAGGCGTAATCCCGTTCGGCTTCTTTCAGCCGGACCTCCGAGGCTTGCACGGGCATACCGGCACCGGTGTCATAGTCGGTAAATGCCCCCTGCGACACTTTGCGATACTCCATCCAGGTGACGGACAGATTTTTTTCCGCCACTTCAAATTGATTCCGGAATTTGGTGTCCTCATAGCGAAAAAGGGTTTGCCCCGCCTGAACAAGGGTATTCGGGTGGACAAGGATTTCTCCCAGCACCCCATCCAAGGGTGCAGTCACCACTGACGGATTCCGCGGCACCACTTCCACCGGAGCCAGCGTGGACAATCGAACGGGCAGCCACATTGCGGCCATCACCACCACAAGAACTCCCCATATCCAATTCGTGAGAATCTTCCAGTTTTTCACTCTCCGTTTCGTGCCCCCGAGCGCCTGCCAGGCATGAGACACGGTTTCAGAGAACCGCCGGATTAATTGCACTTCTCCATCTTGCCAAGGTGTCTCCCTGGTCAACCACAAGCCACCGATCACCTGCTGATCCGCAGCAATCAATGGACACCATAGGACATGAGGAAACGCAAAGGACTTCCAATCAGGTTGTAAATCTGTCGAACACTGAGTGGAGGAAAGTGGACCGGGGTCTTTGAGGCTGCCTTGTTCCCATAACTCTGAAATGACGCGTTCAATCCAAGTGATCATTGGCGCATTGCGGTCAACGACCGTCACACTGGACACCGCTTCCACTCTTCCCCGCACTCGCCCCTTGGGCGTGATGGAGAAGATACAGGCCTGTCGAAAGTCCACGAGACGCCGGGTCTCATTGGCCAGAAGAAAACAGAGTTCTTTAACCGTTTGCGCCTTGCGAACCTGACTTTCCAGTTGGAGAAGGGCCAGTAAAATGCTTGAATTATTTTCGGATTTGGCGTTGGGAGCGCTGGAAGAACTGCCTGGCAGGCCCGAGGAACGCCTAAAGTCATTCCCAACCACTCGCGTAGAAAACTCTGTCTGGGTTGCTGTTTGCACCACGCTCATTTCCCTCCTTTGGATCAACAGAGAGGTTGAACCGGGGGAGGAGCTAATGTTTGACAGTCTGTTTCATTGTGGATGTTGGTGAGGTTAAAGATTTTACCCGTGGCTTAGATGTTGATGTGTTGGGAAACGTGCCCTCCGGGAATTTGGCGTTTCCACTCATGCCGGCTAAGACTCCGGTGGGGTGTTGGCGAAACCGGCCGAAGACCCGAACCGTTTGACTCACAGGATCCACACGAGCCCCAATTTCTACCACTTCTGCCGGATAGGCCTCTTGAGTCTCGTCAAGACTAAATGAAAATGACTGTTTCTTCGTGATCCACCGCAGCGAAGAGGATGGGAGAATCAACTCGATATCCAGATCCTGATTACTGACAATACTCACCAGATCATCGTATGGATTCACACTTTCATAGGGATGCACGAGGGTCTTGACTACTTGTCCGGCAAAGGGTGCAGGAATCCGACACCCTTGGATAATCACTTGTGCCCTCGTAAGAACCGCCTGGGATTTTTTTAATTCGGCTTGAGAAATGTCAACTTCCAACCGGCCGATTCCATGAAGCGAGGCAAGTTCCTCGTTATTAATGACGGTCTTTTGCCGTGCTTCCAAATCAGCTTGGGCCGCCGACAATTCCGCCCGGTATTTGGCACATTCAAATTCAACAAGGAGATCTCCCTTTTTAAATCCGTCCCCGTCCCGAAATGGCATTCTCCTCACCAACGCCTGAATTTCACTGGCAATCACGGCCTCGACAACAGGCTTCACGATGCCCCGAATCGCCTGAAGATCCGAGGAGGGCAGACTGTTGCGCCCCTCCTCTTTGGCCAGGCCGACGGCTGAAGGCAGCATGGTCAGACTCAGAACCAAACACACAATGTAGAAAGGATGTCGATATACCATGGGTTGGCTCTCTCCTAAGGTTGAGTAATTGTCTCTTGGGGTTGAGTGTCAGTTTTTGAGGATGGAAAGTTAGTTCCCTGAGACTGGTCGACAATTTCTTGGGCTTGAGCGACCGTCTCTTGGAGTTGAATGTCAGTCCCTTGGAGCTGAGTGTTTGTCTTTTCAGGTTGAGTTTCAGATTGATCAAGACGAGCGAAGACCTCGGGACGTTCCAGCCATTCCCAACGTTCTTTTAAGGCCACGGCCAATTCTTCAACCCCGTCGCCAGTGATATCCGTCGGGAAGGGGTCCTCGCCAATCGCCGCTAACACATTGGCATAGGCAATTTCTAACTTAGCCAGGGCCGATTCATACCGTAATTCGGCCACCAGACCTTGCATTTTTTCCCGGATGACCAGATGTTCACTCAGCCGGTTAAGCGACCAGGCATGTTGGACTTGGTCGGCAATGGCCATTTGTGTGTCAAAATAGCGTTTCCCCGTGGCAACGTCCTTCATCGCCGCATGATATTGCGCCACCGACACATGGACCTGACTCATCAGAGCCATCGTCAAGGCCAGACTTTGCATGTCCAGCACCTTTTCCTGTGCGTCGATCACCTGCAAACGAACAGGATGCCGGAACACATTCAACAGATTCCAGCTAACTTTGGCCCCGTAATTCAGCCAATTATTATGAAACAGGAAATTGTTGCTATCATAATTACCGCCAAAATACACATTCAGGTTTGGGAGCAATTCCAGGATGGCGGCTTTGGTTTCCTTGGCGTTAATCCGTTTTTGATAATCGACTTTTCGCAGTTCCGGACGATTCACGAGTGCCCGGTATTCCAAATCTTCCAGTTTCTCCTCGACTTTCGACACGAGGGGCGGATGTTCCGGCACAGCCAGTTCATAGGGCTCACCAGGGTTCAGGTTCATGAGTTCGGCAAGATGAATTCTTGATAACGATAATTCCTGATAGAGTTGTTGAATTTCCCGTTGGGCGCTCAAGAGCTCTCGTTCATATTGCAGGGAGGTCAGCGGATCCGCCAATGCGCGTTCCCGGATCACATGCGCTTCACCCAGCGCTTGCGTAACCCAATCCTGAAGGAAAGCCAGCCGACCTAACGCCCGCTCCGCTCCCACGGCCTTCCAAAAGGCGGATCGGACATCCTGGATTACCCGATTGGCAATACGACGTTTATCTTCTTCCGCAATGAGCACATCGTCAGCGGCTTGTTTAGCCCGTACATAGGACAGACCGAAATCCAGGACATCCCAGCTCAACGTCAAATTCGATGTGTAAATATTCTTATCAGATGAAGTGGAGGACACGAGTGATTGTTGGCCTGTTTCTAAGGACTGGCTGCTCGCTCCCGCAAAGTTACTGCGTCCATTATAGGCCGCATCGGCCACCACTTTTGGCAACATATCGTAATGCGCCAGGTCCAATTGCCGATGCGTGACCATTTCCTTTAATCCCTGGACCCGTGTTTCTAAATTATATTTCAACGCCCGCGCCATCGCTTCAAAAAGTGAGATGGGACGACCCACGGGTTCCTGGAATTGCGTAAGTTGGGCCAAATCCTCCTGGACTCGCTGTTGAATTTCTTCCTGGGTGAGTGGAGCGGGCATGACGGCACATCCCGAGCCCATGAGGGCTAGCACGACCACAACGAACAGGATTTTGGGAATATGAATGTGAAAGGCCATCCCATTCGATACAATAGACTCCCGCACGCGTCTTTTGCCCGCGCAAACTGACCTCAAGATAGTAGCCACCCGAATGACCCCGCTGACCGGCATGTAAATTTTCCCTCGACTCAAGGCTGTTTATCCTTACGGGACCTTCGAGCATTTTTGTTCGCAATAGAAACCAGAGCTGCCGTTTAGCAGCTTTCCAGTTCTGTTTCTCGGACGTTCTTTTGGCAAGATTAATA
>BQIY01000055.1 GCA_021604265.1 Nitrospirales bacterium | reverse complement strand
TGAACGGATCTTGCGGGTCAAACAGTGTCGGGTCTTGGGGATGAAACGAGACGACCCCCAGGAATAACAAGACCCCGAGCGTCGTGAAAAGAATACCGATGATTTGCGCGGTTAACGGCGAAATCCCTGGCTTTCGCCCCTTCTTTCCGGAACGGGTCGTACTAGGGAAGATACTCATACCATAAATCGTAGCATAGGTGTTTCTCTTTAGCAAACAAACCATAGACCGCAGGGCGTTCCATCTTTTCCATTTCAAGTATGTTCATTGTCAAAAAGTAGGTTAAGGGAAAACGAAAAAGAAAGAAAATTACGGATGAGGGAGCGCACGAGCCAATCGTTGAAAATCTTGAACCGTTAACGTTTCCGCACGACGCCCTCCATCGATGCCCGTACGGTCAAAAACCGGCTTCAGCACATCGGGTGCCATTCCCGCATCACGCATCGCATTCAATAACGTTTTCCGACGATGACCGAATGCGGCTTTCACAACTCGGATAAACTGCGCAATATCCCCTGGAGAATCCATCTCACCCACAGATTTGAGACGTAACTCAACAATAGCCGACTCGACGTCAGGCCTGGGACGAAAGCAGGTCCTTGAAACCTTAAAGGCTAAGTCGACATCAGCAAAGTACTGCGCCAGGACAGAAAGGACGCCGTAGTCGCGTGTTCCTATCTTTCCAACTAACCGCCGCGCCACTTCAAGCTGAACCATCAGAATCATTCGATCAATCGAGGCTCGCGCCTCAAACAAGGCAAATACCATCGGTGTGGAAATGTTATAGGGAAGGTTGGCAACGACCACCGTCTTCAGCGGAAGCGTCTGGTAGGGATACGCCAAGGCATCACCCAAAAACAGCTCAAGATTGGAGTAATGTGTGAGGCCTTGCTGTAGGTAGTGAAAGAGCTCAGTATCGATCTCAATAGCCAGAACACGGGAAGCCGACTGACACAAGGCTCCGGTGAGTGCACCACGGCCAGGGCCAATTTCCACAACCGTCTCATCAGGGCGAAGAGCTGCACGTGTCACAATTTTCTTAACGATGTTCTGATCAATGAGAAAGTTTTGACCAAATCGCTTACGGGGATACGGGAGACCAGATGAAGACATGAAAGAAGGGTTTCTTGTCGCGGAAGTCACATCACCGCCGTAAATCAAGACAACAATTCGCTAGCGTCAACGCTGCCTATAACGATGCACTGATTTCTCTAAAATCATGCTTTCCGTCTTGAACCAGCAAGTATGTCGCGACAGCAGAAGTCGCATTGACAACTCGATGTTCGACCATTGGCTTGATTTCGTAACGCTCTCCCGGCGCCAAACAGATTTTAAGACCGGCGCTTCCACAGTGAACCTCAATATGTCCGCGTAAACAGAATACATATTCGGCAATTTTGGTGTGGTAATGCCACGGAGATTTTTCATGAATGTCAAGCGTAATTTCAGCAACGTTCGCATTCTGACTGGCAATGAGATCTTCACGTTGGCTCATACGCGCTCAGGGCTCATCCGGCAATCCATGCGTTTGAATATCTTTAAGTAATTTTTTGAGATGGCGTCGACACATATCGACATCATCCGACAACTCATCAAACAGGTCTCCCACAATATACGACGTTTCGAGCCAATCTTTTGCTAATTGTTTTTCAACCGATTCACTAATTTTTCCCTTCAATGAAACTAACGCGTCTTTTTTCCACTGCACCACTTGATCTCGGCCTTGAACGGCGTTCAATGCCTCCAACGCTTTTTCGTGAATCTGCTCAAGTTCTTTGAGTTTAAGGAGAATAGAATCAATGGCTTCCTGTTCACGCTCAGTCATGATGAACTCCTTACCCAATAAAAGCTCAGAATACCTATCGTTCGTAGTTCAATTCTTATGAAAAGCCCCCAAGAAGGTCAACAGCCCATCCCACGATTCATGATTCGGGATGATCCGTCAAACGCATACCGGGCATTAACGGATAGCCAGCCAAAAATTGCGCAACATTCATACGCTTACGATTGGCCATTTGCAGTTCTGTAATCCCGAGCACACCCGTTCCAGTCTTGACCATGATTTCGTGTTTATCCACTTTCACGATCGTGCCAGGCTTATCTGAATCGGTCTCAGCTTCTGGACCACCGTCATGCGGGATCGTCTTCCAGATTGACAGCCGGTCTTGCTGACAAAACGTATAGCCTCCAGGCCATGGAGACAGGCCGCGAATCCGGTTGTGGATCGTCGTCGCAGGCTGACTCCATATAATCGCGCCATCTTCCTTACGCAACATCGGCGCCATAGTGGCTTTGGTGCCATCTTGAATAGTGGGAGTCACTTGATTGGATTCCCATAAACGAAGGGTTTTCAGTAAGACTTGTCCTCCGACCTGAGCCAATCGATCAGCAAGTTCCTTTGCCGTATCTTCAGGCTCAATCGGTACCGTTTCCTGCAACAAAATCGGTCCGGTGTCCATGCCTTCGTCCATCCGCATCGTGGTGATCCCTGTCTCGGGTTCGCCATTGATCAAGGCCCATTGGATCGGCCCTGCACCGCGATACTTCGGCAATAACGAAGAGTGCACATTCAGACAGCCGCGTGGCGGAAGATCGAGTATGATCTTCGGTAAAATCCTGCCAAAAGCCGCAACCACAATGACATCAGCTTGCCAAGCTTGCAAGGCAGACAAGAATTCGGGCTGCTTCATTTTTTCCGGCTGGAGAATCGGAACATCATGCGTCAGCGCCAATTCCTTAATCGGTGAGGGGCTCACGGTTTTTCCACGTCCTCGCGGACGGTCTGGCTGAGTAACCACACCCACCATCCTGTACTCTGAATCGAGGAGCGCGGCTAAGGTTGGCACAGCAAAGTCCGGGGTTCCCATAAAGATTACGCGCATGGGCATGACTGATAACCGTTCCAATACACTTCCAAAGTTGGTTATGCATAATCGCGCGTGATTAGCGAATATGCTTCGACTGAACATTACGTGAGTTCGCTATAACAGTTCCATTTCCCCGAATCAATGAAATGCTTCGAACGCAGAGCAATCTCAATACCTGCGGCGTACACATTTGCGAATCAAACGTTGCGAGAGCTCCGCATGAATAGTACGTAGCAATGACTACACGTCACATTGACTCCCTCTTCGACCCTGTGATACAAATTTTTCCCTAGATGTGAGGACTTTTAATACGTTCACTAACAGAGCCAAGGTATCAACCGATAGAGCTTCCCCTTCGGCGAGATAGGGTCAGACATCATGGGCGGTCATAGTCATTGGTCGACAATTAAACGCCACAAGGGTGCACAAGACGCCAAGCGTGGAAAAATTTTCACTCGCGTCATTCGAGAAATTTCGATCGCAGCTCGAAGTGGAGGAGACCCCGACGGCAACCCCGCCCTCCGGCAAGCCATTGCCAAATCCAAAGAAGTAAACATGCCAGCCGATACGGTGAAGCGAGCGATTCAGCGGGGGACCGGAGAACTCCCAGGTATGGAAGTTGAGGAGTTTATGCTGGAAGGGTATGGACCTGGGGGAACGGCGATTTTATTAGAAGTGATGACTGACAATCGAAACCGCACCGTGGCAGAAATCCGCAGTATGTTTACCAAGAACAACGGCAACATGGCCGAAGCTGGCGCTGTCGCTTGGCAATTTGAAAAAAAGGGCTTGCTGATTGTTGAACAGGATAAAGTGGATGAAGATCGGTTATTCACTCTTGCTGTGGAAGCCGGGGCAGAGGATGTGAAACAAAGTCCCGAATCCTTTGAAGTCATCACCTCACCAACTGAATTCGAAGCGGTCAAAACCGCTTTAGCCGAAGCGGAAATACCAGCAACCTTTGCTGAAGTCACGTTCTTGCCCCAGAACCATATTCAACTCGATGAAAAAGCTGCGGAGCAGGCGTTGAAACTTGTCGAAATCATGGATGACCATGACGACATCCAAAAAGTCCATGCCAATTTCGATATCTCAGATGAGATCATGGAAAAGCTGGCCTCAGTCGGTTAGTTAAGATCTTTCCTCTTCTCGCTTCAACCTCACCCACACAAATCCTGACGACATTTCGAGTTGAACTGAATAGACTTTCTCTATCCTCAGCGATAAGCTGAACCCATTCGCCATTCAAATACTTTGGAGACAGGTATTTTATGATCGCACGACTCACCGGCCAATTGCTTTCGAAATCACCGTCCACGGTGATCCTTGATGTCCAAGGAATCGGTTATGAAATCTCTATTGCTCTGAGTACCTATTTTGCCCTCCCCCATCTGAAAGACTCTGTCACACTCGCTATTTCCACGCACATACGAAATGACACCATTCAGCTATTTGGCTTCCTGACTCCAGCCGAAAAAGAAACCTTTACCCTCCTGACCGGCATCAGTGGAATCGGACCCAAATTGGCCCTGAGTGCACTGTCAACGTTGAGCGTGAAAGATATTCTTTCAGCGATTCAACGCAATGATGTGGACAGATTGTCATCCACCCCGGGAATCGGTAAAAAGTCCGCAAGTCGTATTGTTTTGGAACTCAAAGACAAGGTCGCTCAATTTATCTCGGCCGACGCTCTGCCAGGTGAACACCTTCCCGCCGAAGATACCGTACAAACCGATGCGGAATCAGCCTTGACCAATCTTGGCTATCGCCCGCTTGATGTCCAGAAAGCGATTACACGAAGTCGAGAAAAACTGGACGATCCCTCAAATCTCGAACTCATCATTCGCGAATCCCTCAAAGTGTTGGCCAAAAATTAATCTTGACATCGAATGCCTCTCCTTGCACAGATAACCCTTGAGCCCTTCTGCCTGCACCGTTGCGCACAGAAGTCATTGCTGCAGGCATTAGGGTTAAAACTTCCCTCTTACAGAGCACCTCACTCTTCTGACGCATCCTCCAAAGCCCAAGCACCTTAGTTTCAGTTTTAGCATTAGAAACAATCAAGACAAGCGTGATGTTGAATCGAGGTTGGTCTATCTTGGTTATCGTTCCGTGCGATAGAAAATAAACGAGAGCTTACAACAGCCCTTCCCTATGGACTTATCTACAAATGCCCCGAACGACCTTGTCAAGGTTCAAAATACCGAGGAGCGATTCGTGACGGATTGATGCAGTCCGCCAGAGGTACAAGCACAGAAAATACTTAAGGCATGACACGGAGGTTTTCCAAATACATTCAGTACCCCAACTTGCAATAGTACGGTTCTACAGTACATCTATAGATAGAGGATATTTATCGATGAAGAAGACTGGTCCAAAAAATAGCGCGAAACCGGTTCATCCGGGAACGTTCATCAAGACAGAAGTGATTGATGAATTCGGCTTGAGTGTCACGAAAGCAGCTGATATTTTGGGCGTGCGTCGTGCAACCCTGTCAGACTTGCTCAATGAAAAATCTTCGCTGTCACCGGAGATGGCACTACGATTAGAAATGGCCTTTGAGCTGAACATGGATACGTTGCTCAACATGCAAGCATGGTACGATGCCGCAGAAATGCGAAAGCAGGCAAAAAAAATGAGCATTTCACCCTATGATCAGAGGTAAACTTCCTTCATCGATGTCAGAAAATTATGAACCCTTCAACAAGTCGAGCTGTGAACGGCCTCGTCATGACAGCGACATACACAGCTTCCGACTCAATGACAAGATCCTAACGCTTGCAATACCCGAACGTGAAAAGCGAGACCAAGACATCTCTGCAATCAAAGACGAACAGCCTATCAATGAATGATGCCGTTCTGATCCTGTTACCCACGATAGCCTCAACCTGTTGCGTTACATCTCTTTCATGATGATCATATTGTCCAGAGCGGCATGCTGGCTTTTGCCATGCTTCGCCATACTCCTCGGGTATCTGAACGTCAGCTGGGCGGACGAAGTCCAATTTGTGAACGGCGACCGGATGACCGGTACCATTGTGAGGATGGAAGAAGGCGCACTGGTCTTCAGAACCACTTATGGAGGGGAGTTTACCCTTGATTGGGGTGTCATTGAAGGGCTGTCCTCAGCAAATCCGCTAACCATCGAATTACTGGATGGCTCAAGAATTCGAGGAAGCGTCGTGACATCAGACCCTGAAGAAGTCATCATGGTCGACCCAAAAGAAATCGTGACGCCGAAAGAAGAACCCGTCAAGCTTCAAAAAATACCTCTGTCAATGATTGCGTCAATTAACCCTCTTCCCGTGTTTCGATATAGCGGAAATACCTCCCTAGGCGGGAACCGAACAGCCGGTAATTCATCCACTCAAGCTGTAAATGCGTCTTTAGACTGGACCTTTCGCTTCCGCAAAGCCCATCGTGCAGGTTTTGGAGGACAATATAACTACGGCGAGGCCAATAAGGTTGTTACGGCGAGAAACTCCAGAGGGAACTTCAATTACGATTACTTTGTCTCAGAAAAGGTCTTTTTGAATTTTGACGAATTGTTCGAACAAGACTCTTTCCAAGATTTAACCGTCAGAAGTTCAACCACTGTAGGCCTAGGGTATCAATTATTCGATGAAGAGGAACATGCATTGTCTGCCGTCGTCGGGCCAGGGTATGTGTTGCAAGATTTCAAATCCAGGGAAACCCTCCAAAATCCAACCGCATTGTGGTCTGTTGATTGGAAATACTGGCTCATCTCGGATGGAGTGGAAGTTTTTCTGGATCATCAAGGTTTTCAAGATTTTGGAAAGCAAAGTACAGCCATTCGTATCAACTCTCGACAGGGATTACGGGTTAAACTGAATCAATATATGTATGTCACATTTGAATATGATATTCGATTTAATAGTCGACCGTTATTTGGCAACAAAAAACTTGATGAGGCGTTAATTTTTGGGATTGGGCTGGATGTTGGAAATTGAGAAGTCCCTTGCAAGTGTCGTGTAAAATGGAAATACGATATATTTGATAAACAATGGCATGAAGCCGTACCTTCAACATTTAGGCCATACATACAGTCCACAATAGGAGAACGCCCCCCAAATACGAGTACCGTTCAATGAAACGATTGTTATGCCATACATGGACTTTTTGCCTCTGCCTCCTGATCATCATCTCGACTCAAGCAATCAGTGCAGCCACGGATACGGAAGAAGAGCCCCGACTACCTCTGGCGATGGAGGTCTTTTTAAAGAAACCCAGGCCGCAGCACTATGTGATCCATATTCATTTGACCAACATCAGTCAGAAGCCGGTTCTGGTCGATGTTCATGATTTACCCTGGAGTCCGCCAAATGATTCGAAGTGGTTGAGGGCTTTTCGTCTAGATACCCACAAAAGTCCCATTACGCAACGCTCTGTCCTGTGGGATATCGGTTCACAGGAAATTCGGCTTCTTCCAGGAGAATCGATCCAGGACAAAATCACGTTAAACCCTCGGATGGCAACTTTGCTGTCAGATATTGCACAATTTGGGATACAGCTGCATTGGGACTGCCCTCCTTCTTCTTTGAAGTTTGTGTGTCAAAGAGGGGTACCCCATACGATCACGATTCCCAAAGGAGATCCCGGGCAACCGAAAGACATTCCGATTAACCACCAGGCATGTCGTGCACGTGAACACGACATCGGCTTGATCCGCATCCCGCAAGATCATGATGTGCTCTTTATTCAAACCACTGAACCGGTGGTGGAAAATTTACCAAACATTCAAGCCCTCCTCTATCAGGTCGATGACTATGTCCAACACTGTCAACCAACTTGGACAAACAGTTGGTCGGTGAGTTTTTTTACCGACGAGAAATATGCAGGTTTTCTCAATGACGCAAAGAATGAACCCTATTACGAACAAGGTCTCTGGCAACAAGCCAACATTGGACAATATTCCAGTCAGATTCGAACGTTATATCGTTTCCCATGGGTTAAGAAAAAGTCAGACACAGTCTATCTTTCCGTATACCGTTAGATCATAAACACTGGTATCGGAGGCACAAGTCCAATATTGACCGACAGAAATTACAGCAAGAAGGACAACACCAAACTGCGTAGAGGAAAGTAACATGGCCAATGAGAGCCTCGTACAATCGCTTAATGATGTCAGTCGCTCCACTACCGACTTACGGGTTGATGGCCATGCAAAGGATCTGGCAACTCTTGAAGAATTTACTCACCTTAAATCCTTATCTCTCTACCGGTTAGCGAAAGCGAACGTACCAGTCCTCTCAAATCTCTCCTTGCCAAAATTGACGTCGTTTGGACTGCGACTTGCCCCGATATCTGATTTCCGCCTCTTTAATCAATTGAAAGCACTCGAAGATGTCACGATTTGGCAATGTCCAAAAATCCGGTCACTTGACGGCATTGAAGATTTGATCAACGTCACATCGCTCTACTTATCAGATCTGGGGGCACCGCTATCACTCGAATCCATCGAACGGTTACCCAAGCTTGAAAATTTGTCTATTAGTGGCAGTGTCAACGCCGCACAAACAGTTGCCTCGTTACAGCCAATAGGAAACATTGGAAGGAGGCTTTCCACGCTAGAACTTCACGGCACCAAGTCCGTGGACAAAAAGCTTGGTCCCCTGACACAATTACCAGAACCAGCATCATTTACCTTGACACCCTGGATGTTTCCACTCGAAGAAATCGCTTTACTGGCAGCGGCATACCCCAAGTGGCAGAAGTCGTTACAGACCATGCACGTTGAGCATTATAAAAAATGTGGAACGTGTGGGAGTAAACTTAGGCAGACCTTCGCCTATCGATCCCGAGCAAAGTGCCCATCTTGTGATCGTTCAAGTTTTGAAAAATTTGAGGAAAATTTTTTAGCGCTTGTTGAGGCAAGAAAACATTCTAAGCCGTGAATTTTTTCTAGAGAAACGCGGTTCCAGAATCGACCTGCGATGCTTGACATGATTTCGTAGATAGACAACTGTTCATGAAACTCCCATAACAGCGTCTCAAACGATTATGAGAAGTGAATGATCAGACGTATTCACCTGACTCACTTTCTTTACTCTCCCTAAACACCCATAAGCGTTAAAACTGTACCTTTGGGAAACTCCATAGAACCCTCATGGACAAACGAGCTCTTGTGGAGCCTTGGCAGTAGCTTCAGGCATAACCACAATGCCTTCCTCCCGCCCCCCTCCTTTCTCGCGCTTTTGATTATTGGCGTCGACACTTCGTATGATCCAAGAGAAGACTTTACGAGTTTTGGGACTGACCTTTAACTCGACCCGTGTCCCTTGCGAGTCATACGCACCGACTAAATACCATTGGTCTTCACATTCAATGGCATACACTTGATAATGTTGACTGTGAAGATCCTCCACGATGTCGCCCGGAGAATACCACTGCTCTCTACCCCATTCTTGGAAGTCATTTCTCATATTTGCTCCTTCAGTGAAAAGTGCAATGATCATATGAACACCATACTCCACAAATCTTAATGCCACGCTGAAAGAACCTTTAAGCTTGGCGTAAGGTTCTCTCTGATAAGGTCAATAACATCATGAGACCTTTATCGAAAGGAGACAATATGAGAACCGATCAACACAATCCCGACACACAATCAAATAGATCATTTTTAACATGGGCCATAGTCTTGACTCTCATGACATGGACGATTGTCTTAACTGTC
>BQIY01000054.1 GCA_021604265.1 Nitrospirales bacterium | reverse complement strand
TCTGAAACTCAGCGTACATTAAAAGACTTACGCGTCAAACGTAAAGGGCAGCCGGTCTATGTGTTGGGACATGATGAGCAGTTCAAAGGACAGGAAGGTGTCTTCGAATCGTTTAATGTCCGATTAGCGGTCGTGAAGTTTGCTAATGGAAAGTCCGTAGGGTTTGACCCCTTGGATCTTCTGCTTCCCTGTGAGATCCATGAAAACGGTGAAGCGTACTTTGAAATTCGTTATTGCGAACAATGCGATCAGGTCTTTCCTCTCACTGCTGAAGAATTTTGGGCTGAGCAAGAACCCTCAACTTGTCCGGAATGCGCGCTGTAATGGACAATGAGGTGATCGCGCCTTGCTGCTTGGTTTTTTGAGGTAACCTTCCATTACTTTGATTCCCCCTTCTTTCCGCTAGTTCTCCCCTGTCAGAGTCAATGTTTTAAGCTACTGCCACAGGAGAATTACCCATCCCCCCATTTGAGTTTATTTCGAAGGACGTCGTAATAGCTTCTTCCGGGAAACCGGATAAGGTGGGCCTGGTGTTCGGATGTGTAAATGTGGATAGTGTCATCCTCTGTTAGTTCAAACCCAATCTGCCCATCCAGAGTGGCCATGGCATTTTCTTGGCTGGTCAGGGTCACAGAGATAGAAGCGTGACTTGGAACAATGAAAGGACGGTGGGAGAGTGTATGCGGACAGATTGGATTTAGCGTGAACACATCAAGAGAAGGGTCGAGGATTGGGCCATTGGCTGAGAGCGAATAGCCTGTTGAGCCGGTCGGAGTGGCGATGATGAGTCCATCGCCTCGTAAATTGGTCATGAAGGAACCGTTGATGCAGACTTTGATTGCGATCATTCTCGCGAGATGGCCTTTATTCACCACAACGTCATTTAAAGCTGAGCTTTCGCCTATCACGTGTTGTCCACGATGGATCTTGGCCCGAAGCATGACCCGCTTTTCAATCAGGAAGTCATCCGCAAAGATTTTGGTCAGGGAGTCATAAATATGATCGACGGTCGTTTCTGTGAGAAACCCTAATCCGCCCATGTTGACACCGAGAATGGGCACTGAACGCTTTTCGACTAAACGGGCAGCATGGAGCATTGTGCCATCGCCTCCTAATACGATTAAGAGGTCGGCTTCATTGGCGATTTGAGTTCGTTGAGCGTTTCGTGTGTTGGTCCGAAGTTCTATTGTGGTGGGTGTATCAAGTATCACATTTTTGTCGTGAGTGTTGAGCCATTCAACAATGTCTTTTAAGACAGGTCGGATATTGTCCGATTGGGGTTTGGTGAGGATTCCGATTGTCTTCACAGATGTTCCTGACATGTAGATGATTTGATCGTCGGTTTCTTATCGATGGTGATGGTAGTAATTTGCGTTGAGAGAAGGCAAGTAGAATAAAGCAGACAAAAAAATGGCCTAGAACGATCTTCAGGCATCATTTGATGTTGGCTGCCTGTTCTCTCTTCACTGTTCTCAGGCGAAAGATTGAACTGAAGTCCTGGGCTTTTCACGAAAATACTCTAGATGCTATAAAATCTGATTTGTCAAGAGCCCTGTCTCATGTTCCTGTTTGTGAATTGTTGGTTCCGCACTTTCGTCTTGACAGTTTTACTATTCCGTGGATAGACTTACTTTATAAACAGTTATAAGAAGTGGTTTGTAGTTTAACCGGGCTCTTCCAGCACATCGATGATGTTTGTGGATGTGAGAGAAGGGAGGAAAAATGTTCGAACGATTCACGGACCGAGGTCGAAAAATTATCATTCTGGCTCGAGAAGAAGCTGAGCGTCATCAGAATGATTATTTAGGAACAGAACATTTAGTCTTGGCGATTCTTCGTGAATCTGATGGCATTGCCTTGATGATCATTAAGAAGATGGGACTATCACCAGAGCAAATTCGATTAGAGATCGAACGGAATTTGCCTGGGGGTGGCACGACAGTGACGTTTGGTGAAATCCCGTTTAGCCCACGCGTAAAAAAAGTCATTGAATACGGAGTCGAAGAAGCCAGACTTCTTGGACATAATCACATTGGAAGTGAACACCTCTTGCTGGGCCTGCTTCGTGAGGAAGAAGGTATTGGCGGGAAGGTGCTTCGGAGTTTGGGTGCGAACCTTCTGACGGCACGACAGCTCACCGTCACATTTCTCCGCAAGTCGGGGTCTCGAGAGCGAGATAAAAAGAGCAGCACTCCGGCTCTCGATGAGTTTGGTCGAGATCTGACTCAATTGGCTCAAGAAGCATCATTGGATCCAGTCATCGGGCGTCAGGATGAGATCGAACGGGTGCTCCAAATCCTGAGCCGGCGAACGAAAAATAACCCTGCATTGATCGGAGAGTCAGGGGTCGGGAAAACAGCGATTGTCGAGGGATTAGCTCAGCGGATTGTCTCCATGGATGTTCCTGACAATTTGTTGAATCGTCGGGTGATTGCCTTAGATCTGGGATCACTGGTTGCCGGAACAAAATATCGCGGCCAATTTGAAGAGCGACTCAAAGTTGTGATGAAGGAAATTGCTCAAGCTGGTAATATTATTTTGTTTATCGACGAGTTGCACACCCTGGTTGGTGCGGGAGCGGCAGAAGGCTCTATTGATGCGGCCAATATGCTCAAGCCTGCCCTTTCCCGAGGGGAGATTCAGTGCATTGGCGCCACAACGTTGGATGAATATCGGAAACATATCGAAAAGGATGGAGCGTTGAAGCGGCGTTTTCAGCCCATCTACGTCCAGCCACCGTCTGTAGAAGAAACGATTAGTATCATTCAAGGACTTCGTGATCGATACGAAGAACATCATGGCGTCGAAATTACTGATGAAGCCGTGACCGAGGCTGTTAAGCTGACGGATCGCTATATCACCGATCGATTCTTGCCAGACAAGGCTATTGATCTGATTGATGAAACGGGATCGCGGGCCAAACTGCAATCGTATGTTCTGCCGCCTGAATTAAAGTCATTGGAGCAAGAGCTTAAACGTGTTGCTCGGGAAAAAGAAGTTGCCATCGGCGTCCAAAACTTTGAAGATGCCGTGAAGTTCAGAGAAGAGGAAGAACGGCTGAGAAAGTTGCTTGAAGACGCCAAGCGTGATTGGAAAAAGAATCAAGAGCAAAATAAGCCTGTGATAACTGGTGATGATGTTGGATTTGTCGTTTCCAAAATTACGGGTATTCCTCTCTTTAAGCTGGAAGAAGAAGAATCAGAAAAACTCTTGCATATGGAAGAGTTTCTCCACAAACGTATCGTGGGCCAAGAAGAAGCGATCTCGGCGATTGCTCGAGCCATTCGGCGTTCTCGAGCCGGCTTGAAAGAGGCAAAAAAGCCTATTGGGTCCTTCATCTTTCTCGGGCCTACAGGTGTTGGGAAAACGGAGTTGGCAAGAGCGCTATCTGAATTCTTATTTAACACCGAAGATTCCTTGGTTCGGATTGATATGTCAGAATATCAAGAAAAATTTACAAGTTCCCGCCTCTTCGGAGCTCCTCCAGGGTATGTTGGTTATGAAGAAGGTGGGCAGCTGACAGAAAAAGTTCGGCGACGTCCCTATTCAGTTGTTCTGTTTGATGAAATTGAAAAAGCTCATCCAGATATCTTTAATGTGCTGCTTCAAGTATTGGATGATGGAGTGTTGACCGACAGTCTGGGGCGAAAAGTTGACTTTAAAAATACCATATTGGTAATGACTTCTAATCTTGGGACGAAATTGATTCAAAAGGGCGTGTCCCTCGGATTTCAAAAAGAGGAAGAGTCGGCGCAAACAAGCCGGCTTCAAGGGGAAGTCATGGGTGAACTCAAACGAAACTTCAGCCCTGAGTTTCTCAATCGTATCGATGATTTTGTCGTCTTCCATCAATTGGATAAGAGTCACCTTGTCACAATTGTTGATATTCTCATTAAGGAGTTGAATGTTCGTTTGGCCGAGCGAGGCATTGAATTGGATGTCAGTGAAGAAGTCAAGCAGTGGCTGATTAAAGAAGGATACGACCCGCAGTATGGTGCAAGACCGATGAGGCGAACCATCCAAAAACGGTTAGGCGATCCTCTTTCTGAAGAACTGATCAAGGGACGATTTAAAGATGCTCGAAAGATCAAGGTTGTCTTAAACGAGCAAGAACCGGCATTTGTTGAAGAAGAAGCCATGGCCGGCGTATAAGATTAAGTAGAATACACTGACTGAATTGACAGACATAGACGACCCTCAGGATCCTTGATCCTGAGGGTCGTTGTGTTTTGTCGTAAGATAATGCACTGCACACTCCCTCGTTTTTTATGTGAACAGAACAATACTGTTATCGTTATTGGCTTACTATTACAAGCTTTCACGTTGATGCGTAATTTTTGGTGAAATATGGGGGCAATCCTAGGTATTGAAACCTCCTGTGACGAAACGGCGGCGGCTGTCGTAACCCATAACGGGACGGTTCTGGCCAACGTTCTGGACTCCCAGATTGATGTTCATGCAATGTATGGTGGCGTGGTTCCGGAATTAGCCTCTCGTCGTCATATTGAAACGATTGAATCAATTGTTCGATCGGCTGTGACTGAAGCTCAGGTACCGTATCAAGCTCTAGAGGCTATTGCTGTGACTCATGGTCCTGGTCTTGCTGGAGCACTGCTTGTGGGAGTGAATTTTGGAAAAGCTCTTGCCTATGCCTTGCAGATTCCGTTGCTGGCGGTTAATCATCTCAAAGGACATTTAGCCTCAACGTGGGTTGAACAACCGGACTTTCCCCGATCGTCGATTATGCTGGTGGTCTCGGGAGGTCATACGCATTTATTTTTTGCAACAGGTACGGGACAGTATCAATTGATAGGCAAAACCATTGATGATGCTGCTGGTGAAGCGTTTGACAAGGGAGCGAAAATGTTGGGGTTGAGCTATCCTGGAGGCCCACTCATTGATCGTTTATCCAAGACAGGTTCAGCCAAAGCCGTTCATTTTCCCAGACCATACCTGAATCGAGGAGGGCTAGACTTTAGTTTTAGCGGGCTCAAAACGTCATTGTTATACTATTTAAGAGACCTCAAAAAAAATGACCATGTCATGCCAGCCATCGAAGATATTGCCGCTAGCTATCAGGAAGCCATTGTCGATGTCTTAGTCGAGAAATCTTTTCGAGCCGTTCGGAAATATGGGGCCAAAGGGATTGCCGTCGTTGGGGGTGTAGCGGCTAATAGTCGACTTCGTGAGCGGATCATTGAGCGCGCCCAACAACTGGGAATTTTCGTCGCAGTGCCAGCGCTGTCGCTTTGCACTGATAATGCGGTGATGATTGCCGCTGCGGGCTGGGAGCAATATCGATTGGGAGAGACTGCCAATTGGGACTTAGATACTGAGGTCGGGCAAGCGGCTGTGACAAACTTACAGACGTATTCAGTGCCGACCATTGTCTAGGGTTAAGCCACTGTCAACGGAGGTGTCACGATTCCTGTCGTTTTTGGAAATCTTCATGGACTGAAAGCTAATCAAATCAGTCGAATGGAACGTCTGTACCGACGACGGGTTCCGACTGAAAAGGTTATCTCAAATGACTTAGCTCGAATCTGTGCAGAGCTTTCATTTGAAACACGGCGGCAAATCGGATTACTCATTGACCGACAGGGACATGTTCAATCGGTTATTATCGGCAATGATCATGAGCTTGTTATTCCCAATTTGGCACGCAGCCGCTCAGGGCTCAGGTTGTTACGAGGTGTGCGGTTGGTGCATACCCATCTGAATAATCAACCGCTGACTCGTGATGATTTAACCGACCTGGCGCTGCTCCGGTTAGACCTGATGGTGGCGATTGGCGTCGGCAAAGAAGGAGGTGTGCGGGACGTGTATCTCGCACATATGCTGCCGCAGTCGATTCATGGTAAGTCATATCAAGAATGGAAACCCTATTCCTGGCAAGGATTTGAACTTGATTGCCAAGACTTTATTCTCTCGCTGGAAAATGAATGTACACGGACGAATGTCGGATTACGGAAGGGGACAGAAACTTCACGTGCCATCTTAGTGAGTGTGTCGACAGAACGGGCTTCACGTCGACAGGAACATTTAGATGAGTTACGTGAACTGGTTCGAGCCAGCAATATTCACGTTGTTGATTCGGTGATTCAACGACCCCATGCGCTTCATCCAAAGTATGTCCTTGGTCTTGGGAAATTGAAAGAAGTGATTATCCAGGCGTTACAAACCGGTGCGGATTGGTTGATCTTTGATCGAGATTTGACTCCGGCACAAGTTCATGGAATTTCTGAGATGACGGAACTGCGGGTGCTGGATCGAACGCAAGTCATTTTGGATATCTTTGCTCAACGGGCGCATTCAAGGATTGGAAAAGTCCAGGTTGAGTTGGCTCAATTACGGTATCGGCTTCCACGTTTATCCCAGTCCAATACGGCTTTTTCCCGCTTAGCGGGCGGAATTGGTTCAAGAGGACCAGGTGAAACGAAATTGGAAACAGACCGTCGGCGAGCGCGAGATCGGATCCGACGTCTTGAAAAAGAGTTGGATGCGGTATCTCGCAGTCGTCAACAGCAACGAAATATGCGTTCTCGCCAAGCGGTACCTGTGGTCTCATTGGTGGGGTATACGAATGCAGGAAAGTCAACACTACTGAACGCATTAACGGGGAGTGTGCAGCCGGCAAAGGACCGAGTATTTGAAACGCTGGATACCGTGAGTCGTCGGCTCTTTATCCCGGATCGCGGTGAAATTATTCTGACCGACACCGTCGGATTTATTCGACATTTACCTGAGGACCTGGTGACGGCATTCCATACCACGTTACAGGAATTAAAATATGCCGACGTTTTAGTCCATGTTGTGGATGCCGCGACGCCTGACCCAGATCGACATATCGATACGGTTGAGAATATTCTCACGCAATTAGGTTTTGATACGATTCCCCGCCTGATGGTGTTGAATAAATGTGATTTGCTTCCCGTCAGCCATGTTGAACAATTGTGTCACCGGTATCGAGCCGTCGGAATTACGGCGACCCAAGGCGAAACCGTTGGAGAGGTTCGAGAAGCGTTGGGACACATGCTGAATCGCTTAGGGCGTGATGGGGAATTGAAGGGGACATGGAGCGAATCTTCTCGTCATATGGCGAAGACGACTATTGTGAGTGTATCATGAAGGCTTCTCAAGCGATGGCGCATAGGGTTCGGCACACGAGAACGAAAAAGCTCCCATTCTCCAAAGCCAGGGCTCGAAAGATATTTTCGACATTGGCCCATGTGACTCCGGTCCCTCAGGTTGAGCTCGCGTCTTCCAATCCTCTCGAGTTATTAATTGCCACGATTCTTTCAGCGCAATGTACGGATGAACGGGTGAATACCGTGACTCCGGCATTATTTGCACGCTATCATACGGCGAAAGAATATGCGGAAGCTGAGCCGCTTGAATTAGAGGCGCTCATTCGATCGACGGGATTCTACAAAAGTAAGGCAAAAAATATCATCGCATGCGGCAAGCGTATTGCCGATCATTTCAATGACACCATACCAGATAACATGGATGACTTGACGACGTTGCCTGGGGTAGGACGTAAAACCGCCAATGTGTTATTAGGGAGTTACTTTGGAAAACCATCCGTGGTGGTGGATACCCATGTCAAACGAGTCGCCAATCGACTGCATTTAACCGAAAGCGATGATCCGACAACCATTGAGTATGACCTTCAAAAGGTCTTGCCGAAAGCGCAATGGACTGTGGGGACCCAGCGTTTGCTCTTGCATGGCCGGTATGTGTGCCAAGCGCGTGTGCCGAAGTGTGAACGGTGTGCCATTTATCAAGCCTGTGCTTGGGACGGAAAGTTATTGATCGCATGAAAAGTATGACGGGATTTGGTAAGCGCGAAACGGAGTGGAAGGGCTTGGCCGTCGGGGTCGAACTTCGATCCGTCAACCATCGGTTCTGTGAAGTGGCTTCGAGGATTCCTCGTAGCGTGGGTGGCTTGGAAGAAGAACTCAAACAACTGATTCATCAGCACTGTGAGCGCGGGCGGATTGAGTTCACAGTCTCACTGAATGTTTCGGGAAATCGCCAGAAGGCCTTCGTGCTTGACCGATCAGCTGCACGTGACTATCACCGGTTGTTGAAAGAGCTTCAACGAGAGCTTGGTATTACTGGCCCAATTGATATTGGATTGATTGCCGGGCTTCGGGATGTGTTTACCGTTGCTGAGCAGAGTGTTGAAGGAAAAGATACGCAAAATATTGTCCGACGTCTGACAAAAGGAGCCCTGGCCGACCTGGATAAGATGCGGGCACGAGAGGGGAAGGCGTTGTACGACGATATGGCGAAGCGTCTTCAAAAAATTCGGGTAGCCTTAAAGGCCATAGCCAGACGAGTGCCTTCGAGTATTCAAGAACATTTTGAGCGAATGCAGAAACGAGTCATGAAATTACTCGGTGATAACCCCTCTCATCCTGACCGACTCAACCAAGAATTAGCGACCTATGCGGATCGTTGTGATATAACAGAGGAATTAACACGGCTCGACAGTCATCTGGGGCAGTTTCACGAATCAAGTAAGGCCAAAGGTGCCATTGGCCGACGACTGGATTTCCTATTGCAAGAAATGGGAAGAGAAATTAATACCATCGGATCGAAAGCGAATGACGCGCAGATTGCCCTTCATGTAATTGATGTGAAGAGCGAACTGGAAAAAATCCGTGAACAAGTCCAGAATGTTGAATAATCAAGGCCCACACGGTTTTTTAATGACGAAAATGACGAAAGTGATGACGAATGTCGCATAGCGGGATGTTATTTATCTTGTCGGGCTCTTCCGGTGTCGGGAAGTCGACGTTATGCAAACGGATCATGACTTCGATTCCTGATGTTCAGCTTTCAGTCTCGTATACGACGCGGCCGATTCGAGAAGGCGAAACGCATGGGGTCGAGTATTGGTTTGTTGATCAAGTGGAGTTTCGTCGTATGATTGAGCAGGATGCCTTTCTTGAATGGGCTGAAGTGTACGAGAATTACTATGGAACCCCGCGTCAAGAACTTGTGACACGAATCGATCAAGGCATTGATGTTATTTTGGATATCGATGTGCAGGGTGCGAGAAATGTCATGAAGAATATGCCGGATGCTGTATCCGTGTTTCTCCTGCCACCGTCGCTTGAGGTCTTGAAGTCCAGACTGGAGTCCCGCGGAACTGACAAGTCCGATGTGGTTGAACGTCGGTTCCAAAAAGCTCAAGCCGAAATGGCGCATTATGTCGAGTATGACTATACCATTCAAAACGGTTGCCTTGATCAGGCCATCAAGGAATTTGAATCTATTATTGTGGCCGAACATGTTCGAACAACACGCCTTGATCATGCGTGGATGTCTCGTCATGGCTTGGCTCAGCAAGAACGTAACCCAGTATCGACACAAACTGAGAGAGAAAGGAATGTGATCTCATGATGGATGCATTGTCACTACTTCCCGAACATCACCAAACGCAATTTGATTCTCGTTTTCGTATTGTTTTGATTGCCGCGCAACGGGCCAAGCAAATTATGCGCGGGGCGCCGACCCCCGGGTCGGTCAAATATATCAAAGAGACTTCGACGGCATTAGAAGAAGTCTTGAATGGTGAAGTGAACTATTTAAAAGGGCAAGATGCTCGTGAAGCAATCAAAATAGCGAAGGGGGCTAATGAGCGTGAGTTTGATC
>BQIY01000053.1 GCA_021604265.1 Nitrospirales bacterium | reverse complement strand
TTTTTTTTCGGATATCAAATTGGCACGCTCCCAGCGGTCCATGGTGCCGTTGCTGGTGGCCCCTGAAGGCATTGTGTGGATTGGAGGATATCGAATGGACCACCGTTTTCGGGTAACTGAGACCACGCAACGTGTTCTTGTCGCGTCTTTGAGTCAGGAGCCAATGCCGGTATGACGCAACTCTTTGGTAAGCCTTTAGTCACACAAGAGGCTATGCGCACTCGAATCAAAGAACTTGGCAGGGAGATTACGCTTCATTATGAGCGCAAGGACCTTGTTCTGGTTGGCATTCTCAAGGGAGCCTTTATGTTCTATGCTGATTTGGTCCGTGCGATACGATTGCCGGTCACCGTTGATTTTATGATTGTCAAAAGTCAGCAAAATCAAGGGAAAACATCCGGGAAAGTCAAAGTTCTCACAGATTTGACCGAGGAGATAAAAGGGCGAGACGTGTTGCTGGTGGAAGATATCATTGATTCAGGGCTGACGGTTCAATATTTAACTAAGCAACTCGCCAAACGAAAACCAAAGAGCCTTCAGGTGTGTGCCTTGTTGAGTAAGCCGGCGCGGCGGCAGATAGATGTGAACGTTCATTATGTCGGCTTTGAAATTCCTAATCATTATGTTGTCGGGTACGGGTTGGATCATCAGCAGCAATACCGCAATCTTCCATATTTAGCCGTCCTTGACCCCAAGAGCGTTGAAGCGCCGTAGAGTTCAATTCTTAGTTGTCAGTATCTCAATTTGCATGATAGAATCTAATAGCTTTCCTCTGTGAGCTTGAGGAAAGTCAATCAATTGGTAGGAGGTTCAGGAGGTTTTAGCATGAATTCACGGGTAAAGAATTTACTATTTTGGGTTGTGGTCTGCTTGTTTATGATCTTGCTCTTCAACCTCTTTACCGTTCCAACCAATCCGCCAGAAGAAAACATTATTTTTAGTGACTTTATGGCACATTTGGATCGGAATGAAATAGAAAAGGTGATCATTAAGCATAACAATATCAGTGCCATTTTAAAGGACGGGACGAGAGTACGGACCTATTCTGTTGAATACCCGGATTTGGTGAAGGTTCTACGAGAGCGGTCAGTTCAGATTGAAGCGAAGCCGCCGGATGAAAATCCTTGGTATATCACATTCCTGGTTACCTGGGGGCCGTTCATCTTATTCTTAGGGCTCTGGTTTTTTCTCATGCGTCAAATGCAAATTGGGGGAAATCGTGCCTTGTCTTTTGGCAAAAGTCGGGCTCGCTTACTGACTGAAGACAAAAAGAAAGTGACGTTTGCTGATGTGGCGGGCGTTGATGAAGCAAAACAAGATGTGGTTGAAATTATTGAGTTTTTGAAGGACCCGCAAAAATTTCAAAAGTTGGGTGGCCGGATACCGAAAGGCGTATTAGTTGTTGGACCGCCAGGCACCGGAAAGACCTTATTAGCTAAGGCCATTGCCGGAGAGGCTGGCGTGCCGTTCTTTAGCATCAGTGGATCGGACTTTGTCGAAATGTTTGTGGGCGTGGGGGCTTCGCGGGTTCGAGATCTCTTTGAACAAGGGAAAAAGCATGCCCCCTGTATTATCTTTATTGATGAAATCGATGCCGTTGGACGCTTGCGAGGCGCTGGGTTAGGCGGTGGCCATGATGAACGTGAGCAAACCCTCAATCAGCTCTTAGTCGAAATGGATGGGTTTGATACCACCGAAGGTGTCATTCTCATTGCCGCGACAAATAGGCCAGATGTACTCGACCCGGCCTTACTTCGACCTGGCCGATTTGACCGACAGGTGATTGTGAACCGGCCTGATGTCCGAGGTCGGATTGAGATTTTGAAAGTCCACACCAAAAAAGTTCCAGTCAATGAAGATGTCGATCTTGAGCAAATTGCAAGAGGGACCCCAGGTTTTTCCGGAGCAGACCTTGAAAACCTCGTCAATGAGGCTGCGTTATGGGCGGCTCGGCTTGATAAAAAGTCCGTTGAATTAGTGGACTTCGAAAACGCGAAAGATAAAGTCATGATGGGGGCTGAACGAAAGAGTATGGTCTTGAGTGATGAAGAAAAGCGGACCACGGCCTATCATGAAGCTGGCCATGCTCTGATGGCCAAGCTCTTGCCTGGAACAGATCCCGTTCATAAGGTCACGATCATTCCCAGAGGCCGTGCTCTTGGCATGACGATGCAGTTACCTATTGATGATCGTCATAGCTATTCAAAAGATTTTCTGTACAATACCCTTGCGATTCTTTTTGGTGGTCGAGTCGCTGAAGAGCTTATTTTCAAGAATGTCACGACGGGAGCAGGCAATGATATTGAGCGGGCCACGGAGCTTGCTCGAAAAATGGTCTGTGAGTGGGGCATGAGCGACACGCTTGGCCCATTGACCTTTGGCAAAAAAGATGAAGAAATTTTCCTTGGCCGTGAAATAAACACGCGGCGAGATTTCAGTGATCAAGTCGCGCTAGAAATTGATCGAGAAGTCAAACGTCTGATTCTCGAATCCTATGAGCGGACAAAACGAATGCTGACCGAAAATATTCATACGCTTCGAGCTCTGGCTGAAGCGTTGTTAGAGAAAGAAGTCCTTGATGCTATGGAAGTCGAGGAAATTGTTCAGCAAACATCGCCGGTTCAACCTGCCGCTGTCTAATCGTATCCTGGTCAGACTTTCAAGTCACCTGCCTCTTAACGGTGATGTTCCTAAAGTAGCTGACCAGGATGTTCGAATCTAATTCGATATCACATTTGAGTACCCATTTCTCATTCCCTACGTCTGGTGAGGGTAGTTCCATAATTTTTCTAACCGGACATTGTTGTCTATCTAGAATAAATCAAGAGTTGTCTCTCACGTTCCCTCGCAGGCTTTAGGCGCATGCTCACCAACGAATATAGCATAAAAGGTTTTAAAGCATGTGACGATTATATTGAACTGAATTCACGTGTCTTAGTTATGGGAGTCTTAAATGTCACCCCGGATTCGTTCTCAGATGGGGGGACGTATCTCGATCCAATGAAAGCCGTGGATCGTGTGGTGTGTATGATTGAAGAAGGTGCCGATATAATCGACATCGGGGGGGAGTCGACGAGGCCCGGGGCTGACTCGATCGATGAACAAGAAGAAATTCGACGATTGAAGCCGGTTTTGCAAGCCGTGGGACAGCGAAGCTCGGTACCAATTTCGATTGATACGCAAAAGTCTGCTGTCGCCAAAATGGCCATAGATTTAGGCGCTGTCATCGTGAACGATGTGAGCGCCTTACGTCATGATTTGAAGATGGCCAAGGTGGTGGAAGAGGCACGAGCCGGTCTGGTGCTCATGCACATGCAGGGGGCTCCAGAGACTATGCAGATAGCTCCTGACTATCATGATGTCGTCGGGGAGGTCAAAGACTTTTTAGCCAAGCGCCTTGCTGTTGCCGTGAAGGCTGGTATCCCGGAAGAATCTATTCTGTTGGACCCAGGTATCGGATTTGGAAAAACCGTCGATCATAATTTGACTTTAGTCAGTCACTGTACGAAATTATTAGACTTGGGCCGGCCAGTCTTGGTGGGGCTGTCAAATAAAGGTTTTATTGGTAAGATCATAGGTAAGCCCATTGGCGAGCGAATGGTCGGCACAATCGCGGCCGTTGCGATTGCTATCTTTCAAGGGGCAAGCATTATTCGAGTTCATGAAGTTGGGGTTATGCGCGATGCGATGAACATGGCTAAAGCCCTGAAAGAGTCCAACGCCGGGGGCCAACAGTTTCGACAGGAGCACATATGAAAAAGTTATTTGGTACTGATGGCGTGCGTGGAGTGGCCAACCTTGAGCCAATGACCAGTGAAACAGCCATGAAACTTGGGCGGGCTGTTGCGCATGTCTTTAAGCGAAGGGAAGGCCGTCATCAAATTGTGATTGGAAAAGATACCAGGCTCTCTGGGTATATGTTGGAATCGGCCCTTGTCTCGGGGATTTGTTCCATGGGGGTGGATGTTCAGTTGGTTGGGCCTTTGCCCACGCCGGCTATTGCGTTTCTCACGCGGAGCCTCAGAGCGGATGCCGGAGTCATGATTTCTGCCTCACACAATCCGTATCAAGACAATGGCATTAAGTTCTTTTCGAACGATGGGTTCAAGTTGCCTGATGAGATGGAACTGCGTATTGAAGAGCTCATTCTTTCAAATGAGATTGAGCATATCCGGCCAACGGCTGGAGAAATTGGGAAGGCGTTCCGTATTGATGATGCCGAAGGGCGGTATATTGAATTTGTCAAACGATCTCTCCCGCGGGATATGGATTTTCAAGGGTTACGTGTGGTTCTCGATTGCGCGAATGGAGCGGGATACCATGTGTTCCCAAAAGTCGTGCAAGAATTGGGGGCCAAGATTTGGGTCATTGCTGATCAACCGGATGGGATCAACATTAATCTGAATTGTGGAGCCGTCCACCCCGAGAAACTTCAAGAAGCCGTTCGTACGCATCAGGCGGATATTGGGATCGCTCTCGATGGCGATGCCGATCGCTGTGTGTTTGTCTGTGAAGGCGGGCAAGTGGTTGATGGCGACCATGCTCTGGCTGCGTTTGCCCTGGATCTCAAGGAACGAGGAATATTGAAGCATAATACGGTTGTCGGAACGGTTATGAGTAACTTCGGGTTTGAATTGGCTATGACGCAGTCTGGTATCAACGTCGAACGGACCCCAGTCGGTGATCGCTATATCCTGGAACGGATGGTGAAGGAAGATTTCAGCCTTGGCGGAGAGCAGTCCGGTCATATGATTTTTCTTGATTATCATTCAAGTGGAGATGGGATGATTTCTGGCTTGCAAATGCTCAAACTCATGAAGCGGTCGGGAAAGCCGTTGTCTGAACTTACGCAATGCATGCAATCGATTCCGCAAGTGTTATTGGGAGTCGAAGTTCCTCACAAACCTGACTTAGCGTCATTGCCGAAATTGCAGCAAGCGATTACGGTGAACCAGGAACGGTTAAACGGGACAGGGCGGATCTTGGTCCGTTATTCCGGCACGGAGCCCCTCGTCCGTGTCATGGTCGAAGGGCAAAATGATTCGATGATTCAAGAAGTGGCTGAAGAACTCGTGAGTGTCGTCAAGTCGTGTATTACCTGAGTGTGTTCTCCTTGATTTTGTGATCCTTCCTCTTATCGTTGCCTTCCTCCTTGGCCTTCTCCTCGGCTCATATCTGCTCTATTTTCCATTGTTCATCTTCGCTTCGCTCGTGGCCCTCGGTCTTGTCCTGGTTTGGCGAGAGCGGTCCGGACGAATGACGATCACAAAAAGCGGACTAGTGTTTGCTTGTGCCATTGCCGGAATGGTCTGGTGGGTCGTGATGGCTTCTTTTCATGGTAAAGCTAACCTCCCTCAATGGATTGAGGTTGGGTCATTGCAAGTTGTGGGAGAAGTCGTTGGTCCGGTGAGGCGAGCTCCAGATCGTCTGGTCATGATGATTGAGGTGGACCAGATCGTTCAGCGCGATGAGATTCGGACTACCTCTGGACTTCTCCGCCTGACATGGCGAGATCCGGATCATTCGATTCATCAAGGCGATTACCTTGAGGTTGTGGCTCGATTACGCGAACCCTATGGCACACGTAATCCCGGAGGGTTTCACTTCGGGGAGTATCTTCAACGAAAGGGCGTACATGCCGTTGCGACGGTTTCTGGTTCAGGTCATGTGCGTGTTCGTCACGTAACGGAGTCAGGGATCTTCTCATGGTTTTGGCAACGGATCGATCAGTGGCGGGAAGAAGTTCATCATGCGGCAGTTCAAACTTTACGTGAGCCTGCTCTCGGTTTGTTTCTGGGTATGATCATTGGAGAGCAAAGCTTTATTCCTCCTGAAGTTCGAGACGTGTTTATGGCCACGGGGACCGTACACATCATTTCAATTTCTGGGTCTCATCTCGGGTTGATTGCCTTTCTCATCTTCTTTGTTGTGAAAGGAGCCGTATTACGTTTGCCCATCGACTGGCTCGAGTGGCTATCCTTGCGTCTCACCGCGACACGTCTGGCTGTGCTCATAACGATTCCCGTCGTTTCATTTTATACACTGCTGGCCGGAGCTGAGATTGCAACCGTGCGGTCATGGGTGATGATTCTGTTATTTCTTTTGGCCGTATGGACGGGACGTGAGAAACCTCTCTTACCCGCATTGGGGATTGCCGCGATTTTGGCTCTTGTGGCCAATCCTGAGGCAATCTATGACATCTCGTTTCAGCTTTCTTACTCTGCGGTGTTGGCGATTGCCTTCGTCATTCAGATGAATCGACGGCAGGCTGTCATTGATCAAGATGTCCGTGAGCAATCGAGCGGACTGATGGAGCGCCTCTGGCAACGGACCAGGCAAGCATGGTGGATGACGTTGGCTGTGACGCTTGCGACGCTGCCGTTGGTTGCCTATTACTTTAACCAAATTGCCTGGCTTGGGCTGATCAGCAATCTGGTGGTGGTTCCGTTTGTCGGATTTCTGGTCATTCCGCTGGGGTTAGCCTCGGTTGTGTGGGTCTTGATGACAGGAACCAGCACACTTCCGCTTGGATTTCTTCATCAGGCCATTGCAGATTCTTTAGTGAAGATTGTGAGTGTTTTCGCTCAGATTCCTGGTGCGGAGTGGCATGTTGCGTCGCCGAGTATTGTGATGATCCTTCTGTTTTATAGCCTGCTCATCTCTATTGTCCTCAGTACGCAGGTGACAAAATTACAGGTGAGTTGCGGAGTCGGCGTGTTTGCGATTCTCTGCTGGTGGGCATGGTCTCCACGTATGACTATCGACCAACACACGATGCGGGTCACCTTCTTAGATGTCGGGCAAGGCGATGCGACAGTGATCGAACTTCCAGATGGAACAACCATTCTTATTGATGGAGGACCGGCGTATACACGGCTGAATATGGGACAAGCCGTCATTGGGCCGTATTTGTGGGATCAGGGGATTCGACGGATTGATCATGTGATTGCGACGCATCCGCAATGGGATCATGTTGGGGGATTACCTTGGGTGCTCAAGTCGTTTGACGTGGGGCAGTATTGGAGTAATGGGATTGCACGTGAGCAAGCATTTTATCAACGACTCCAAGAAAGGATTCAGGAAGTTGGTCTGAAGGAGCGAGTCGTGATTGAGAACGATCAGGAGATTGCCCGTGCCGGTCCGTGTACGTTCAAAGCCATAAAGCCATGGCTGAAAATTGGAGATACCTCTGAAGCCTTGGGTTCTTTTGTCAGCGGGTCAGCGCTCAATAATCACTCGATTATCACACGGCTCGATTGCGGGCAGCATTCTTTCTTGTTGACAGCTGATGCTGAAAAGGCAGCGCTCTCGAAACTGAATCATTTGTCGGATGTTCACACGGCCCGAGTGGTAAAGGTGCCTCATCATGGAGCCAAAAGTTCATTATATCAAGAGTGGATTGATCAGCTAGAGGCAGAAGTCGCCGTGGTGTCTGCCGGACAACATAACCGATATGGGCACCCCCATCCAGCAGTCGTCAATGCCTATAGGGAAAACGGCATACCACTCTATCGAACGGATCAGGATGGGGCTGTGTGGGTCACCGCCAATCTGGATTCTTCGAAACTGACCGTTCACACTGCAGAGGAACGGAGGCTGCAGCCTATCCACATTGACGAAGATATTTTAGCAAACGAATGGAAGAACTGGCAGCGGCTATGGCGCATGTCAACGAGTACCCTGTAATGGGTTGCTTGTCACTGTTGAGCAAAGAGATTGGGCCATCGTGCGAATCAGCCGTTTATAATGTCGTATCTATTTTGACAACGTTTCAAAGATCTTTCTAGGATTGGGAACCGGTTCCCATCTCATCATGGCCATGGAATCTTCAACATACTGGAGTTTTCGCATGCCATTCAGCACGCTGGTGACGCCAGGAGTGCTGGCGAGAATCCACAGCGCTTTTCGAGAGAAGTGTTCGGCGCGTTGAGAGTCCGGCAGCAGTGGATCGATGATGCCCTTCAATTCGTGAATTTTTCTTGCACTCTTTTCAGCGGCTTCCATTCTCAGTACACGTAACAACGTCAGAAATTCTGGAACATATCGTCGACGCCATGCGTCCCATACCGCTTCTTTCTCTCCCGTCAATTGACGGGTCAGGACTTGGAAGACTTGATTGGCATGCGGAGCGATCATTTGATGTTCGATTTGGTCCCAATGTTCTAGGTTCTGCAGGTCAGGACGAAGCCGTGCGAGTTCATCAGCCCATTTGAAAAATTCATGGGCAGAGATGCCTTTGTTTGAATGCGGAACGAGGGGAGCGATCTCTTTCACGAATTCTTCTTCCAAGGCACGGACTTTCGGTAGCTGCTCGTCAAAGGTCGACCCTGGTTGTTCGGCTTGCGGATCAGCCAGACGAATCATTCCTCCGTGTTTGGCTGGGATAGCATTGAGAGGCCGATTGATGAAGACGGCGATGTTGTGTTCTTGGGCCAATTCCAGTACCGGATATTGGTTGTCTGTTCCCGTATTGGCTGTGAGCAGAGCACCAGACTCAAAGAGATTCATAGGCAATTGTAAAACTTGAAAATGATGATGTGTCTGCCCCAGTTCCTTCGCGGCGGCTTGAGCGGCTTCAAGCATGCGCGACAGAGACGTGGCCTCAGGATCATCTGGGTTGGCGGTACACGTATTCGATGAAATGCCGTAGTATTGCAGCTTCCCGATTGTCACTTGTTTCTCAAGATACACAAAGGCCTGTTGGAGACGCTGATAGAATGTGATTCGTAAGTCTTGTAAGGCTGAGGCATCAACGGATAGCTTTCGATTTTTGGCATCTGAGAGGAAATACTCCGGATTGTGCAGCAGGCACACATCCAGTGTGGCTAAGCCTAAACGATCAAGAGAGAGGGTCAGTTGCTCTTCAAGAAATTCAGGGTGCAGGCAGTGCCAAATCCCTTCACCGTATTTCACCATGTCTGGAAATGGGTGGCCGGCTTTTTCCCGGGCATCGGCACGTTTCAGGTTTTGTCCTTGCACATACCCGATTTTGGAAACAACAATGACTTCTTCTCGGGTCAGTTCATTCATGTTGATTAACCCGCCAAGTACGCTTCCCACTAACCGTTCGCTGCCTCCATCTGCATAATTGGTTGACGTGTCGATGAGGTTGCAGCCTTCACGCAGGGATTTGGTTAAGGCCTGACGATGTTCATCAACGGCGATATCTATACGATATCCTCCAAACCCGATCCGGGATGTGGTCAGTCCAGTTGATCCCATGGTGGTGTAGGCTTGGCCGATCGGGCGAGTTGCAGAAGGACTGGCCAAGATTCTTGCAACATAGGTGGCGGTCCCACCGGGAGTCGCATGGCCGGAAAGCCCACGAGACTTGAGCGTGTGCAGTGTCTCAGCAGCGTCATCTTTTACTGGTGTGTGCTGTTGATTGATGGCAGAAGCGACAGACTGAGGGGTGGTGATCGGAGCTTCACAGGCAAAGTTGCGGCAGAGATACAGCGCCGCCTTCCCATCTACCAGGGTTTTCCCCCTGAGCAGTGGATGTGTGGTCTCTGCGTCTTCATCATTCTGCTGGGCAATGATTCGATTCGGCATGAAGTGCCGGTGAACTTCTGTCCGCAATTCTTCATACTGTGATTCCCCAACTTGACCGACCAATGCCAGTTCAATCGGGCCATTGAGTAAGAGGTCAACGACCATTAAGCTTTTGGCATATCCACGAGGAATTTGGGAAATTTGGTGACCATAGGCACGAATGGCGTTGGTGGCAGCCTCCCGAAAATCATCAC
>BQIY01000052.1 GCA_021604265.1 Nitrospirales bacterium | reverse complement strand
GAGTGCCATAATTGGCAACTTTGGGAATCGGTCTCGCAGTTCAACCAATCGCCGATATTCCGGTCGGAAATCATGACCCCATTCACTGATGCAATGGGCCTCGTCAATCGCGAGAAGATTGACTTGCCATTTCAGAAGATCATTCAAGGAACCTGGCAACATAAGCCGTTCCGGCGCAATGTAGAGTAACTGGTAGTCACCTCGATGCAGGCTCTGCAACCGCTCACGAGACTCCTGTGTCGTTAACGAAGAATTGAGAAAGGTCGCCGCAATGCCATTGGCTTGAAGGGCATCCACTTGATCTTTCATCAGGGCAATAAGCGGTGAAATCACCACCGTGAGTCCCGATCGAGCCAAGGCCGGCAATTGAAAACACAGTGACTTCCCCCCTCCCGTTGGCAAAAGCGCCACCACATCACGCCCGGCTAAGGCATCACGTATGATTTCTTCTTGTAACGGTCGAAATGAGGTAAACCCAAAATGTTCTTTTAGCAGAGAGAGTAGAGAAACCTGATTCGATACATTCATGCGCGACTATCCTTAGAATATGACTTTAGCATGACTCAGCGATCATCGTTCCGGACTTCAGATCTTCAAATTCTCTATGAGACGTCTAAATCCTAAATAACAAATTCGTCTGAGTTCAAGATATTGATATCCAAATGGATAATCATGTTATCCATTTGAATACGTTCCTCCAACCATGATGACATCGGGAAGGGGGAACTGGACCAAGGGTAATCGCAGTCAACCAAAGAGAGCAAGAATATGACGAATATATTCTTCCTGTTCGTGTGTAACAGCACTGAGAGACATAAGGATAAACTTTGATTCGTCTTATTTTTAGAGGACTTTAATCAATTTTGACATGCCTGAATAATGAATCTCTGTGCTGAATACAATGCCATGGAAATTCGTGTTGCTCATATGTTCTTTCCTCCTAAACAGAAAGCTTTAAAATTGACAGGTCGAGGATGACGGCTTGGCGACTCACAACTAATGCACAAGAAATTCTGGTATAGAGTTTGCGTCTTGCCAAAACAATCATCTTCAGGTTTTTCATTCATCAATACGATACATAATTTTCAGGGAGTCAATTCATGAAATATTCATATCAACGACAAAATTATTACTTTCCCCTACTCAACATTATTTTGCTTTGGTCGATACTGCTGGGCGGGTGTACTTATAGGGTCAACAACATCATTGATCAACCCGATGCCAATCCGGGAGACTTTCGATGTGAAATCGCAGTGAATGGGGGACCAGATGTCATTACAGATAACGCAGGTCGCTGCACCCTACGGGCAGCTATCGAGGAAGCGAATGCGACGATTGTCAGCGATACGATTGAAGTCCCTCCAGGAGTCTATGAATTAACACTTCCGTTTAATCAAGGCGGCGGCAGACTTCAGGTCACGGAAGATGTGGACATTAAGGGTTCAGGAGCCAATGTCACCGCAGTGGATGGGGTTCATGACACACGAATTTTTGCAATCGGTACATCCGATGACTCGGCTGACGTCACAATATCAGGACTGACCATTCAAAATGGAAGAGGCGGCAGCATGTTATCTGGAGGAGGAGTCAATATCGTGGAAGGGAGCACGTTAGAACTCAGGGACAGCATCGTCAGAGACAATGAAACCAGTGCTCCAGGAGGAGGCATTGCGAATGACGGAAGTCTCTATCTGTTAAGAAGCACCGTCCGGGATAACAAAATCCCAAACGATTCTACCGTTGAGACTCCTCCACAGGGAGGCGGAGGTGGAACTCAACACTCCGGGGCTGGAATCATGAACTTTTTGGGCGCTGACCTGACGATCGAAAACAGTACGATTACAGGAAATTTTACCACGCGTGGGGGAGGAATCCGGAATGCCGGGGGCACCATGGAAATCCGCAATAGCACCATCAGTGGGAATACCGCCAGAATTCGCGGTGGCGGACTCATGAATTATGGGGACGCCGATATTTCATTCACCACGATTACAGATAATCAGGCTAGATCGACGCCCGGCAATGCCGCCTCCGAAGTTCACGGCGGTGGAGGCATCTTTAATATAGGCGAGATCACATTGGACAACTCGATTCTTGCAGACAATATCGATACTGAGGGCAGTATAGGCTATTCACCTGACTGCCGAACCGATACGCCGAGCCCGCCGTCAGATCCCGTTCCTGGCCTGATTTCCTCTCAGGGTGGAAATGTCATCGGCGTCTTAACGTCAGATTGTAACCTTGAGACCAACTCGGACCTTACGGGTTCTGAAAACAATCCTCTTGATCCCAATCTCAATGTTTTCTCGAACTGGGGCGGAACAACTCGAACACACCGAATACAGTTGGATAGCCCAGCCATCGATCAAGGCAGCGGATTTGGCGGCTGTCCGACCACAGATCAAAGAGGATACATACGGCCTGTGGATGGGAACGAAGATGGCAATGCAGTTTGTGATAGTGGCGCGGTTGAACGCGGAGCCGTTCCACTTGTCCTCCCCATTACCGGGGTGGAAGCCAGCAGCCACGAACCGCCTAATGTCCCCAATAATATCATTGATACCAATCTCACATCACGCTGGGCAGCAAATGGCCTTGATGAATATATTTCCATCAACCTCGGCAGCACCCGCGTGATTTCTTCGATTTCTCTCGCCTGGTATCGAGGCGATCAACGAAGAGCACGTTTTTTCATCCAATCATCAACAGACAACGAACATTGGACCACCATAGGAGATCCAAACGTGCCCAGAGAGAGTAGTGGGGGAACATTGAATCTTGAGGAATATGATTTCCAAGATCAAACTGGACAATACGTGAGAATAGTGGGTCGCGGAAATGACGAAAATGATTGGATTAGTCTCACTGAGGCGGAAATTCGAGGAGGATTGTGAGAAAAATTTAGAGTGAAAAAAAGATTTAAAGAACAATGATTTTGTTGACCATGTATCTGAAGAAACCTGGCGTATCTCTATTTATCGCCTAACAACTTCCTCATAAATCACATCATGAATCATCGGACGAAATGCGCGGATTTTATTATTGTCGCGGGTAGGATGCACGCGATTGGTGAGAAGAATGACTTCCAATTCGACCTCTGGATCGATCCAGATGGATGTGCCGGTAAAGCCGAGATGCCCAAAGGCTGATTGAGAGATATGTGTTCCCGAAGATGAGGGGTGCGAGGGGAATCCCAGCCTAACACCCAGCTTGAGTCTTTTGGTTCTTCCTGTCGTGAAACAAAATAACGAACCAGTTTCTTCGTAATCACGGAACCGATAACCAATCCATTACGGATAATAGTCGAGGGCACCGTGAGCTAACTAAACAATCCTTTTCAGTTCAAAGCCACTAACTCCTAGTGATTTTCGAACCATGTCGGATCATAGAAAATCCACCCATACACATCCGAAGTCCATGTCCCTGGTTTGGCTGTGACTTTACATGTGTTCGGGTAAGCCAAAAGCATGCCTTTGTCCCAATTCCCTAAGCAGAGGTTGTATTTGGTGTCCAAAAGCCGCATACCTTCACGTGCATCATTTTGTATAGGGATTACTTTCCAACTCAGCTCGGTCGGATCCGGCTCGGTCACATCCATGTATACTATGGACTTATCACCAGATTTTCTGTAATTCGTACCACGTTTAATCGCGGTCGGCTCCTCACCCGTATTGGCAGATTCCACCCGAAAACGGACACTCTTGTCTTCATCACCTTTTGTGACGGTAATCAAGGCTGCGAGCGATTTATCACCGGTAAGTGCGTAGTGCGTGTCTGGTTTCTTTTTTCCCATAACATTTGCCTTAGACACACACATCATCGGTGATACTTGACGGGCACTGCACAAGTAACCAACCTTTCCAGCCTTTGGCTCTAGCTGTTGTAGGGGATATGGAATTCCCTGTTTGACGAGATCCAATCTAAGGTTTTCTAAGCAGTTACTATCAGTGACGTTTCGCTCACATGTGCGGACATTCGCCGCTCGAACGTAGCTTTCCATGACAAGATTCTGATAGGCATCTTGTTGTGTAAATGGCTTCGAGCAGAGGGAGGTACCGCCCATCTTCAGAGGTGGAAGCATAGCCTTCAGGTGCGCGACCGAAAGCGTATCGCGCAACCAGCTGAGAAACGGTGTTGTAGACTCGTCGGCATCTTGAGAACGCCAATGGGAATTCGCAGGAGTCAGACTTTGAATGGCAGGATAGGTATTTATTGTTTCTTTGTTGTCTGTAATATTAAAGTTTGTGTAGTCCCATTCATCATTTTCAATGACCTTCTGTTGTGCCACTTCAATGTATCTTAAGACCGTTATGACGGAATCCTGTAAACTTTCATAGTGCGCAGCCGGATAACATCGATCATAGTCGGCCGGCTGAGGGATACCCTCATCATCTGATGGAACCGCGAGGCCCTGCTCTTGTGCACGTAAATTGTCGATTACCGCTTGCAAGTCGCGATAGAACGTTTTGAGTTGATAGTACCGACGCACGACGATGTGCTTCGCCTCTTCCCTCTCTGGCTTTTTAGTAAAAGGCCAATTCGGCAAATCGGAATACGGCGTGATGTCCATATCGAAAAACTCTGGCGCCTCAGTCGCTTCACGCGCAAGAACATCAAGCTTTTGTAGAACCTTTTCCCGGCTGCTTGGTAAAATGCCGCCAGCGCCTCCTCGTTGATAGAAACTCATGCGGGCATTGGTTTGAGCAAGAGTTTTTGCTACATCGGCATCTGCTTGTGCACTAGCGGCGCCAATACCGTAGCTCCCACTCACAGCGGCCTTAACCGCCTGTTTACTATTTTGATCGGTTGTGGAGATTGAGATGATGTTGAACATTTCTACACCGCTGTAAATAGCTGAAACAAAATCAGTTCCGCACAACTTTACAAATGCATTATATCGGCTCTGCTCATCAGAATCTTTCTTTATTTCATCCAATACCCAATCTAAAATCCTCACGGAATCGGATTGCTCGCCAGGCGGTTCTGGTTTCCGTGGCGTCGGTTCGACCTCCGTCGAAGAAAACGCATAACGGCGTGGAGCCGGCGGTCGATGAGGCCCGGCAAACATGGCACCATTGGTAATTGTGGCGCGAACAGCAAAATTGGTTGAGGATGTTTTCACGTCACTGTTCTCCGCAAATTCCGCACTCGCACTGGCACTTCCGACAATGCCATGAATAGAGGCGGACACAGACACGCCAAGGTGCTGTCGCAATTCTTCGCTGTCTGAGACTTCAGAAAGCGACAGTGTGGCCTCTTGGCCACCTTCTTGAATTGGGGCAAACTGAACGCAACGATTCCGAAGCAAACGGCTTCGATCCCCATCCCAGGCAAGGCCGAGCTCCACACCGCTAGGTGGGGCATCAATACGGACCGACTCAGCACGTACCATCCCTGAAGACACGATTGTCACAATGGTGATAAGCCCAACCAGCCACACCGTGCTTCGATCATTCTGTTGCATCATATCTCGCTCCTCTCTCATTTCCTATGTCCGTAAAGTCATCAGCGTTTCAAGTCAGTTTGTTTCATCTGTTAGAAGACACGGGGGGAACATCCAATATTCCAGTTCTGCTATTTGGGTGTTCTAACTCCAACACAATATTCTGGTATCAACCCGCTGATTTGTCTCTCGAACTGACATAAAAAATTTGGCATTTCCTCAATAGGAATGACCTTCTTCCTCCTCTCTCTTTTACGAATTCCCGCAAATTGGGTGCGGGCGCTATCACAGTAATTCAATACCTTATCCAATATGAACCCACCGTCTAACGTTTTGCGATACTTTTTCGTTGCGGCTTGGAGTAAGGTTCGATTGTCCTTCAAGAATGAATAATAAAACTGTCGCCGATTAGACTCAGTCGGAACCCGACGTTGACCATTCGTCACATCAAACAAACTATCGTTCACTTGTGCGTCTATTATTTCCTGTTTTTCGCGTCTCTTTCGGTTGAGTGCCGGTTCATTCAATGGAGGGACTTTCTCGGAGAGAAAAATGGTTTTGTAGCGTCGCAAAAAGCTCGCACTCTTATCACCACCCTTACGGCGTTGGACAGTATAGAGTCGACCAGTAAGGGTTTTTTCAATTTCATGAGCAAAACTGGGACCTGGCGGTAGCAAGCCAGAATGATGAGGTAATGCTTCATAAATAACTGCACGGTCATATTGCAATGCCTGACTGAGACTGAGCGTTCCGGTTACTAAGACAGGAAGGTTAGCCGCTTTCATGAGGGCCGTTACATCTTTGAATGATATGCCACTGGGAAAATGAAGTAGATAGAGATGAGCAAGGTCCTGATCTGAATACTGATACACAATGCCGTTGGAATAAGGTGGGTTGGTATACTGAAGACCTCTCCGTTCGTTATAGCGCCCATCCCAAGTAAGGACAGTAGCGTTAGGAATGATATTCATCGGGGCTTCGCTCAATTGATTATTGAACAATGAATGGTGTGAGGGAATGATGACGAGGATTTTCTCTGCGAAAGGATTGTCCCTGGCAAACTGTTTCACGAGTGAAAGATAGCGGCGTACTGACGCAGGGTTTGCCGCATACGCATACCCAAGATAATCAACATCAACTGAGTAAGCAGGGATATCAAGTATATCCTTCTGTTTTGATAGAAACATAGCTCCGTTGACAAAGGAAGCAGGCAACCCGTAGACCGGCAGACCTGGGCGTTTCTCTGTCGAAAATAAGTCTATGGCTCCCTCGATGTTGGCAATGTTTTGAGTGTTAAAGTATCGAAGAGGTCCGACAGACTGGAAATATCTGAAAGTGATGAGTGGTGCGATTTGAGCCCTGCTTTTTGTGCGTGTATAGTTTTCCAATTTCGTTTTCATTCCTTGCATGACAAAGTATCCCGCCGCACGTGTTCTCGTCTCGAATCTTTCATCCAGCTGCTTATTGCGAATGATATCGATGAGACGCGTCGTAAAGGCCAGAGTGCAGACATGCTGATGATTGCCTTCGAGGTCAAGCCATTGTGGAATCCATTTCTGGATTCGAGCCTCAAAAGCCTTTTCCGAAACTGGTTGCACATTCCCACTCTTAAAACGTTTGGGCGCTATGCTAAAAACGTTGATGTAGTCAATCTGTTGCGGCATGTCCTTGGTCATACGTCTAAGATCAAACCGTGGCTCGATTTTTTTAAATTTTTCTCGAAATGGTTCGGAGAGATAGAAATTTATCTTTAGGTTGGGATGCATTTTGGCCAATACCAAAGCGGTATACCAATTGGACACTAAGTCTCCAAACCCATCCTGCTTTTTATCAACGGTAAGAATGTTGACGATTGATGTTTCTGCTGAGGTGACGGAGCTGGACGAGAGAAGAATTGCAGCAATCAGAACAAGGCATCGATGGTAACGTAGGGCCATAGTATTTGATCAGGCTACGGCGAGGACTACTTAAGAATTAGAGAAAAAGTCTTGTTTGTGGGCATTGGAGGATATGACGATAGCTGATCTATGGGCATTGATCAAGAATAAAACCGTATAGCCATATATGTGCAACTATGGGGACATTAACTCTAAAGTGCTAAGCTCAGCGAGATTTTTGTATGGAGTCTTCAGGTATGTAGCGTCGATTTTTGTAGTAGCAAAAAGTATCGGGGTAAGTCTTTTGTTGAAGAAATATTCTGTAAACTTAGAATTTTCATACGATAGACTCTTCTTACCAACTGTCTGACCTGATCCACAAAAATAAGAAGAGTTCTCTAATGTATTTTTATTCCTACAACTTCCTCATAAATCACATCATGAATCATCGGACGAAATGCGCGGATTTTATTATTGTCGCGGGTAGGATTCACGCGGTTGGTGAGGAAAATAACTTCTAATTCAACTTCCGGGTCAATCCAGATTGATGTTCCGGTAAAGCCAAGATGTCCAAAGGCAGAAGAGGAAAAATACTTTCCAGAGGATGAAGGTTGAGACGGGGTATCCCAGCCAAGGGCCCAGCTCGAATCTTGGGGTTCTCCTTGTCGAGTCGTAAATTGACGAACAAGTTGGGAGTCGAAGAAGGAAGAGCGGCCCTGGCAGGCATCTAACCAAGCCGTGGAAATGACGCTTACCGCTTCAGCCGTGCCAAACAGTCCGGCATGCCCGGCCACTCCGCCAAGCACGAAAGCATTTCCATCGTGAACTTCACCTTGCAGGAGCCGTCCTCTCCAAGATTCCTGCTCTGTGGGAGCGATATCCGACAATGATCCTTCTTGAACAGACGAATACCCGGCATCTTCTCTAAAGACGAGCGTGCTTGCATTGAGTGGATGAAAAATTTGCTCCGCACAATACCGGCTCAACAATTGTTGAGTGACGGCTTCAATCGCAAGTCCTAAAAGAATGAACCCAAGATCGCTATACACGCTCTTGGTTCGAGGCAGATATTCCAACGGTTCTTGAGCAATGGCTCTCAGAACATCATGACAACGTGCTTGTCTTGTCGTGTCTTTTGATAACGCTCCATTCTGAAGCACGACCCTCTCGTAATACGGTCGCCAAGCCGGCAGGCCCGATCGATGACACAGCAAATCACGAATGCTTGCATGTTCAATTGAGCTTCCATGCAATTCCTGCAAGATCGAACCGATGGACTGCTCGATCTGAAGAACGCCCTCTTGGACCAGACAAAGAATGGCGGTTCCCGTGGCCAAAGGCTTCGTCAAGGATGCGAGATCGTAAACGGTATGCAGAGTTGTCGGATGATTGGGAGTAGAACGAGAAGCCAGGCCGACCGCCTGATGATACTGGATATCCCCATGACTCCTGACCAATAAGACGGCACCGGGAAAAACTTGGCTATCGACTCCTGTCTGCAATGCCAGGGTGATGGGATCGATTTTGTCCATCGGACACTGATCTGGAATACTCTCAGGAATGAGTTAGACTTCTGGAAGGCTTTCTTGATCGGCGTTGTAGGCCGATTCTTCAACCACGTCAGGAATGGGTTCGGCATGTTCTTCGGCTTCGATCAAGCGATGAAACGCGCCCAACGTTGAACGCAACCGTTCGAGAACAAGCGCCCGCTGGCGACGAAGATCCGCAATCATTCGTCTGAGTTCCATCAAGTCGGTTCGACTTTGTGCCAGTATTTCTTCGGCTTTCAGTTCCGCCTCTTTCACGACAAGTTCCGCGTCGCGTTCGGCTCCCCGCTTTAATTGATCCACGAATGTCTGCGTCGACATTAACGTATTCGTCAAGGTAGTCTCGGTCTTTTTGAGATTGACGAGCTCATCGTCCTTTGACGACATTTTCTCTTTCAAGGCGGTATTTTCCCGTGTGAGACTTTCAACCGTTTCGGCGACTTCCTCCAAAAACTGGTCGACTTGCCGCTTCTCGTATCCACGGAATTGCGTATCAAACACTTTATGTTGAATATCGAGTGGCGTAATTTTCATGATGAGATCTCTTAATGCAGCCGTACAGCCAGTTCAAACAAAGAACGAACCACCGCATACTGCAAAAACATAATGATGAGGATAGCAATAATCGGAGAAAAATCAATGGTCATACCATATCCCAACCGTCGTCGAATAGCAAAGAGCACAGGCTCTGTCGCCCGACTGAGAAACTGCACAATGGGATTATAAGGATCAGGGTTCACCCAGGAAATCAGCGCACGCGCAATGAGGATATACATATAGATGGTTAAAATCCAATCCAACACATGAGCCACGCCTTCGAGTATATTGCCGGCAATAAACATAACCCTCCTTGCAGTACGGCTTCGTGAGCCAAACCTTCTTTCGATCGTCTATATTTTT
>BQIY01000051.1 GCA_021604265.1 Nitrospirales bacterium | reverse complement strand
CGCCACCTTCGCCTTGAACACAGGGTTGTGGTTCCGTCTGATTCGTCGACTCATGATAAGCTCCTGTATATGAACTGCAGATGGTTAAAACAGGTCTACTTATCCACTTAAGCTCATGTCAAATTTTCCGGGGCCACTTCTTGTCGCTCATCCTATTGTTTCCTTGAATTAGTTGGATTCTCCCCCATTCACTATTATATGAATCGTAGGACTGTATGATATGATAATCTCGGAAGAGACGCTGAGCAGTTTCTACGCTTCGATGAGTATCTCTGCTCGTATACGTGACAGTTTTCTCTTATGATCAATCTTAGTGAGTTCATCAAATTTTCTTAGTACGTTTTGCAAGGTCCAGTCACTCTTTATTACGTTTCTAGCAGTTCGGAAGGCTTCCATAGCATGAGGAATATATTCATCGATATCTTTACACAGCATTAATCCGCACCAAGATAGCCCCCTCGCATTGAGGACTCGATAGTTTTGATAGGTACGGTCTAAAAGTTTCTGGGCCAGTTCCAGCGATATTTCGAACGCCTCAATCGCTACGTCGACTTTCCCACAACACAATGCCGTTAAACCATGAACTTCGTGAGCGAGAAACTTATTCTTTGGGCCTTCATACTGGCGCGCTGCGTCAGAATATTCGAATGCTTTATCCAACTTACCTTGAAAAAGAAAGGCCAAAGCCTGGCCAATTCGAGCATTCATTTGGAGTTGTACCGCCTTTATCTCGTCTGCAAGTCGGATGGATTTTTCAAACGCGGAATGTCCTTGATCAAACTCTGAAGCTTTGATGTGCTGCTCTGCACGTAGTATGAGAGCAGCAGCCTCACCAAGGGGGTACGGCTCGTGCTTGACAGCCGAAAAAGCTTCCCGCAACCTTTGCTCCGCTTCATAAATATCACCCCGTTCACAATGTAGCCTTGCCAAGTTAACCAGAACAAGCACTTTTTGTCGCCTTTGCCCGCGACTCACGAGTTCTAAAGATCGCTCGTAGCAATCCAGTGCCTCGTTCATCATACCGATTTCCATAGAACAATCACCCAGAACGTTGAGTCCGAGAGCCTCCCGAGCCTGATCATCAAGATCATGAGCAAGACGTAGTGCCTGGACACAATGGAGCGTGGCAATTGGAATATTATTCAGTTGTTCATAACAAATTGCGAGGTTGCTGAGATAAAGGGGAGCACGTTTGCGTCCAAGAATGTGCCGTGAAACCGATAATCCTTCTTGGTAACACGATATCGCCTCATCTACTTCTCCTAATTTTTCGTAAATCCATCCTAACACCTGTAACACCTGATCTTTGTCTTCCGCAGCAACTAACTTATTGCGTAATCGCTTATAACACTCAGCCATGGGCCGATAGTGTCCCCATTCCAACATGGCTTCCCAAATATCTTTTAAAATGCTGGCAGCCTGCTCATATTCTTGCCCCTCATACCGGAGGTCGAATTCCGCTAGTTGGGGTTCTATGTCTTTTTTAGAATTCCAGTCTTGAGTTGGCAAACGTATGCTCTTATAAAATTCAGCGCATCTACGCCGTAGACTAAAGAGAGTCAACTCTGCTTGTCCAGCATTCTTGTGATCAGCAGGATGTACCTCTGGAACAGAGGATAAAACATGCAAACGATCATTTTTCTCTAGGAAATAACCTTTTCCTTCTTTTTTGTGAACTAGTTTCATAGCTACAAGTCTACGCAAGATCGGTTCACTATCTACATCTGGCGAATAGAGTTCGAGCACGAAATTGACCGCCTCGGGGGAAATCGGCGCGGAAAATACAGACAAAACTTGTACAACTCTTTTCTCTAGAGAATCTAGTAGATTAAAAGCTTGCTCTATCAGTTCATGGAAAATTTTCTGACTATTAAACCCGTCTGCGTGACCAACTATTTCACTTAGAAAAATGCTTGGACTAGACTGTAATGTGTCTACCAGCTTCACAATATTTCTAGGAATTCCATTTGTGAGCTCACAGACTTTATCAAAAACATCCGCTGAAATGTCTTTTAACCCTAGGGAAGCATCACTATCCATCTCCCTTAATACGTTTTTGACAGAAGATGGCGGCAAACCCTCATTCAAATTGAGAGGAATCTGGTATAGTGACGGCGTCGCTGATAACTTGGGTAGTGGAACGTGTGATGTAAGAATAACTTTAATGCTATGCCGTCGGGCCGCTAATAGCGTTCGTAAGGCTTCCTTCATTTCTAAATCGATGAATTCATGTGTAACAGGATCAAGAAGTTTCTCAACGGCATCGATAAGAACCACAATCCTACGGTGATCTACCACGTTAAGAAGTTTTCTCATTTTCTGACTGACTTCTAACCCTGGCTCCTTATAAAGCGTCTCTAGCAACTCCCTTTCAGGTTGTTCCAATATGTTTGCGACTTCAGAAAAAAAGCTGGCCCAACTTAATCCATGAGACTCATCCGAATTAATATAGACAAGCCCGTAAACTTCCCCTGAACCAACAACTTCAGAGAGTTGGGCTCTTTCCAAACTTTGTAACAAACGGCAGATTAAAGTGGTTTTGCCTATCCCAGGTCTACCTACGATAGATAGAAGCGGTCTCTCCTCTTTTTCAAAGTCAAGAAACTTTGCACACACCCCCAATTCTGCTTCTCGACCTTGAAAAAAATTTGGCACTAAAACTGGCGGGTCTGTCTTGACTCGAAGAGATTGTTTTGAACCTAAATCATGAGGTTCCGTCTTTCGTATATTGAAAAATTCCGGTAACTCGTCTAATTCCAAGCTTAATTGCTTAACTGTTTTTTTAATAGTTGGATTAATATCAGAAACCTGGCTTATTTCTTGCGTCAAACCGGTCATCAGCATGGCAATGGAATTAAGTCGACCTTCCCCCGATTCCCCTTTGAGTAGGATCTGTCTTAACTCATTTAACCCATGCTCAAAGTTAGTCGCAAAGTCGAGACATTGGAAACGTCGTAAAGGAAGTGGCATCTCGATATGTTCACTGAACCTTAACGGAACAATATACTTGTGCCTCTCACAAGCAAAATCCCACTCATTTTTACAGAAAGAAGTTCCAGCAACACTTTCTTTCGTCATTGCAAATAAAAAACTCTTACATTTCTCTATAGCATGCCCAATTTCTTCGTCCCATTTATGCCCGCCCTGTAAGTGACGGTTATCTATCCAGATCCTTTGAGATAGTTCGTCTTTTTTTAGCTCTTCCAGAAGCCGTTGAACAAACTCCGTTCCATCGGTTCTGGAATAACTTAGAAAGTGATATCTATCTGATGTGCTCATAATCCGATGCTTTCCATTCATAAAGGACTTTAAACTAACATCTAAGCCAAAAGACTCTGTGTGCGATTCTTATACATTCTTCTAAAGATTGCAAGACATCACCTTCTCGCAATTCATCTTTTGTCTCTTGTGAGCGTCGGTAACGGCCGGCCTTACGGAAGTCTCTCGTTCTTATGAACCCTTGCAGATTGTCTCAGGACATCAATCACATGAAAGAGAGCTTGAGTAGGCGCAACATGAATATTGAGTTACGCATCGCTAACCCAACCTACAGAATTTGGCAATGTTCACAGCTGTGAGGCAATTACCCCATCTCCAGCAGTTGATGCTCAGTGTAACGTTCGCAGGTAATAGTTTTTGGAAAACGACAAAATGCAATTGCAAGAGACTTTTTAGGACAATGAATATTGAGATTATAAAACGTTGACTCTGCTATGTCCTATCGATAGAGTATTTGTAATACGGTCTATCAATCGATAAGGAGAGCAACATGGAAACCGTCACCATTTCACCAAAATTTCAAGTGGTGATTCCTCGTCAAATTCGAGAACAACTCAAGCTTGTCCCTGGGCAAAAAGTCCAAGCTGTTCTCTACGAAAACCGAATCGAGTTGATCCCACTTCGCCCTATCAAACAAATGCGGGGATTTCTTAAAGGTCTCAATACACGAGTCAACCGCGACAAGGATCGCACATGAATGTTGTGGATTCTTCTGGCTGGTTAGAGTTCTTCGCTAACGCCGATAATGCCGGCTTCTTCTCAAAAGCCATTCAGGATACATCTCAACTCATTGTTCCCACTCTCAGCTTATTCGAAGTGTTCAAACGCATCCTTCAACAGCGCGGAGAAAATGACGCACTACTTGCCATTGCGACAATGCAACAAGGTCAGGTGGTTGATCTAACACCATCATTAGCATTAGCGGCTGCCAAACTTAGCGCTTCGGAACACCTGCCTTTAGCCGACAGTGTGATACTGACGACTGCCCGTGCGTATCACGCAACACTTTGGACACAAGACGTAGACTTTAAAGGAAAGGCTAATGTCCGTTATATTGAAAAGCATCAGCAGTAAGACTACACCAGGCTCTCGTACCTACTAAAAATCGCGACAATGGTATCCGTCATAGAACCTGAATCCTACGATTGTTCTTCCACCGTGAAATAAATAGCAAGTCTTGGGCAAGACAAAAATCTTCCCAAAAGGCTGAAGAAATCTCTTGCGAGATCATGCATAAAGGGGTATTGTGAGTCTTTCATGGACAATCTGTCTGTGTACTTTTTTGTAGATCGCTGGCGATATGACGGTCGAGTCAACTCCGTTCATTTGATCTGTTGGAACATAAAGCCAGGATGTATCTCCCTCTCTCAAATATAAGTTCATCTATCCCCTCTGTAGCCATCGACCACGTTCGTTGGTTCCGCGCTCCGTCAACAGGTACCGCCCCCTCACTGCTAAATGAATACACTACGGCTCTTAGTCATAAAAAGGATTTCATCCAATGACGGGCATTCGTCGATACGATCTTGTATCAGACGTTCATAGAATTTTGGAGTACGCATGTACACGTCAGGGAAAATCGATAGAAATCCTATAACTGTATCCGTAAGAACAACCACACCATCATGAAGATTCTCATCGTCGATGATAAGAGGGAATCCCTCTTTCTCTTAGAACAAATGCTCGCGACAAGTGGATACGACGTCACGACAGCCACCAATGGGACTGAAGCTCTTGCCATTCTTTCCTCACAAGCCTGCGAGTTAATTATTTCCGATATTCTGATGCCAGTCATGGATGGTTTTCAGTTTTGCAAGAAAGTCAAAGACGACACTAAGCTGAAGGCCATTCCCTTCATTTTCTATACGGCCACCTATACCGATGAGAAGGACGAGAAGTTCGCGTTATCACTAGGTGCCGATAGATTCATCAGAAAACCATCAGAACCGGATGAGTTCTTGCGGCATATCAAAGACATCACAGAGAAGATCAAGGTCAAGCCGGACAAGAGTGCGGACCGGCCATCGTGTGTGCTGGAAGATACCGAAGTGTTACAACTCTATAATGAACGACTTGTCAATCGACTTGAGAAAAAACTTGTCGAATTAGAACGAGAAAAAACCGAACGCAAGAGAGGAGAAACACGGCAATCAGAGTTATTGAGAATGCTTGAAGCGTCCCTCAATGAACTTTATGTTTTTCACTTCGAATCTTTGAAATTTATTGAAGTCAATTCCGGTGCCCGAGAAAACCTCGGATATTCTATTCAAGAACTATCTTGCCTCACACCGTTAGATCTCATGGTCGAATTTTCGCCAGACTCGTTTGAGAAACTTCTAAATCCTATTCGAACCGGTGAGGGAAAACGCATTCAGTTCACCTCGATTCATCGTAGAAAAAACGGTACATTGTATCCCGTCGAAGTCTACCTCGAACGCTCAACGTCAGAATCCTTGCCCGTCTTCATGGCGATTGTCCTCGATATTACCGAACGCAAACTTGCAGAAGAAGCCTTTCGTCAAACAGAGCAAAAACTTCACCAACTGCAGAAAATGGAAGCGCTCGGCACTTTATCGGCTGGGATTGCTCACGATTTCAACAATATTCTTGGAGCCATTCTCGGGTATACGGAATTGGCGCTAATCAAGATTTTTCCCAATGGCAATGTCTATCAGAATTTGCAGCAGGTGTTAAAGGCCGGCAACCGGGCCAAAGAATTAGTGGCCCACATTCTGACCTTCTCTCGGCAAGTTGACCAGCAACGGATTCCGACAGAACTCCACTTAGTGGTCAAGGAAGCCCTTGATCTGTTACGCGCAACCCTCCCTTCGACGATTACCATTGAACAAAGTCTTTCAACACAACCGGGAGTTGTCCTGGCCGATCCGACTCAAATTCATCAAGTGCTCATGAATCTCTGTACGAATGCTGAGCATGCCATGCGCGAAAACGGCGGGACCTTGAACGTTTCACTCAATCATATGGAAATCTCATCAGTACCCCAAGGCTCAGTACCGCCTGAGCTCAAACCCGGTTCCTACCTTCGCCTCTCGATCAGCGATACGGGAAATGGCATTCCGCAAAAAATTCAAAACCGGATTTTCGAACCGTTCTTTACTACCAAGCGTATGGGAGAAGGAACCGGCATGGGTCTCTCAGTCGTTCATGGCATTATCGCCAACCATGAAGGGGCCATCACCGTCGAGAGCACACTGGGGAAGGGAACGCGATTCGATATCTATTTACCTCAGACGAATAAGGTGATCGAATCTGAAATTGAAGTGAGTCCGCCAACTCAACCAAAACAAGGATGTATCCTGTTTGTCGATGATGAAGAACCGCTGACGCAACTCGGACAAAAAATGCTGCAACAGTTGGGGTATGAAGCCGTGGTCCGGACGAATAGCCTCGAAGCGTTGCGCGTCTTTCGCGCGAACCCCTTTCTGTACGATGTGGTCATTACCGATCAAACGATGCCAAACTTAACCGGAGACGCACTGGCACGTGAGCTCCTCAGCATCCGCCCGGAACTCCCGATCATTCTGTGTACTGGCTTTAGCTACACCATGACTCCTGAAAAAGCAACGGCAATGGGCATACGAGCATTTCTCATGAAACCGATTTTGAGTCATGAACTCGCACAAACCATTCAGCGAGTGTTGGGATAAATATGTCGGGAGTTACCGAGACTTAGTCAATGGCTGACGAAGTGGAAGACGTAGAGTAAATGTGGTCCCCACACCAACCTGACTCTCAACGCGAATCTGCCCTCCATGCGCATCAATAACATCTTTCACAATTTTCGTACCCAGGCCGGTCCCCCCGGGCTTTCGGCTAATCGTACGTTTTGTAAAGAGACTCTCACGCACCTCGGGCGACATCCCTGGGCCAGTATCGGAAAGAGAAAGACAAATGGCTTGCGCAGCTGACTCAAGCGAACCATTAATCGTAATCGATCCCCCGTTGGGGACCTCATCAAGCGCATTATTCATCAAATTATAGAGCGCATTGAACAGGCGGCGTTCATCGGCCTGAATAACTGGCAATGCCCCCAAGTCGTTCTGCTGAAGCGCAATACCGCGTTCTTCAGCTAATGGACGTAACGTCTCCATCACCTTAGCCACGACATCATAAATCCGACACGAGCTGAATTGAGGAAGACTGCTTAATCCTTTGACCGTATCGGCGATTTCCTTCACCCGGTCTTGAATCAGACGCGCGTTCCCCTTAATCATCGAGAGAATCTTTTCACTCGACTCCTGACTGGCCTTGACGTGCCCGGCATCACCTGCCCCCCCATGATTCAACAAATTATGTAAATTCTTTTCAAGAATCCATGCACCATAGGTAATCGGCATCATCATATTTTTGATATCATGACTAATATCTCCCAAGACATGCGCGACTTCACTCAGTTTGACTTGCTCAAATAAACGTGCTTCCTCAATCGATATGGCGGTAAAAGCAGAAATGATTGTCAAAATCGAAATGTCATCCGCATCCAGTCGTCCGGACGTTTTGTTCATCACTTCCAGGACGCCGATTGGATTGCCTTCCCACCGCTTTAACGGCAACGCAATCAAGTCCTGAGTCACCTGTCCAAACGTCTGGTCAATACCCATAAAATGGCGGTGATCTTGCTGCACATTGTTGACCACAATGGCTTCGGCACGCTGAAACGCCACGCCAGCAATACCTTCATCCCAAGAAAACGTCGTGCCGATTGGTGGAGATTTTTCACCAATGACATAGGTAAACTCTAATTCTTTGGTTTCCGGATTCGCGATCAGAATACACCCAGCTTCCGCCCCGACCACATCCAAAGCAATGCTCAAGGCTTGCGCTAAGACATCTTCTAGACGAAGACGCTGAAAGAGTGCCTCGCTAATTCTTCGGGCAGCATGTAACTCGCGTTCTCGACGCTCAAGTCGATCTTGAATCTGCAAACTGGCACTCTCAGACCACACGTCTGGATTGGAGCCGTGCACACTCATATCATACCCTTTGATAATGCTGAACTTTGCGTATTAAAAGGATCGTAGCACCCTTAGAGGGTTTTTGCTAGAGACCATTGTGTGACAAATAAACTTGTGAGACAGGTGAGGTGATTGTTGAATCTAAAAGTTTTCTAAAGAAAACCTTGCGCGTCTACTTGTCAGTAGGGAGGAAAACGTCAATAATGCGTATAACTCTCTCTCAATTGAACAGCAGAACAGTCTCGAGATTCCCTCCTCTCTCGTTTCTTTGCACCAGACGAATGTCTTGAGGGGATAGGATGCGAAAAACGGCAGGAAGCCCCCTTCACCTTCCTCCTCTTATCACCCTGAACACGATTCAGTGGCGCTCCATCTCTACTTTTGAGAAAGAATCGAACCAGACAGGAGCGACGACAGGAATGCGGCCATGAATTCATCAACTGGCTTTTTGATGCGACCCCGATCCATAGGACTGGCGATCCTTGTCGTTCTCCTGATCATACGAATCTGGGACCCCATCCCCGTTAAAACTCTCCGCCTTCAAGTTTTTGATTACTTTCAAAAAATTCAACCCCGACATGCAACAGACAATCAGGTCATGATCGTTGACTTGGATGAGGCAAGTCTCGCAACCTACGGACAGTGGCCATGGCCGCGGACAATGATGGCTCAGCTCACTACAAACCTCCTGAACGCCGGGGTGAAAGCTGTCGGGTTTGATATCATCTTTGCCGAACCCGACCGGTCGTCACCAGCTTGGATATTAGCAACACATGATGATTTCAACACACAAGCGAAAGAGCATCTCCTGAATCTGCCAGACCATGATGCGGTCCTTGCGAATGCCATCCAACAGAAACCGATTGTCGTTTCGCAAACCGCGCTCTCCAAAGTCAGTCCAGTGAATCATACATTCCCACCAAGAACACCGACACTGGTTGAAATCGGTATGGATCCCAGGCCTCACCTCTTTTCCTATCCAGGACTGCTCCGCAACATTCCCGAGATAGAGACCGCAGCTGCAGGGCATGGCGTCATTACGCTCAACCCAGAGCCCGATGGTGTGGTACGAAGAGTTCCTATGTTACTCCGTGTGGATTCTCACATCCTTCCCACTCTCAGCCTTGAACTTCTTCGGGTCGCCTTCAACGAATCCACTCTTTCGGTCAATACTGATTTCGCCGGCGTTCAAGACATCACTGTTGCACAGACTCAAATCCCAACCGATAACATCGGCCGAATGTGGATCCACTTTGCCAAACGCAATCCGGAGCAATACATCTCGGCCAAAGACGTTCTTACCAACGCCGTCCCTCCTAAAACGTTGGCCGGCAAAGTGATATTGATCGGCTCATCTGCCGCAGGCTTGGGCGATGACAAGGTCACGCCAATCGAAGGGACCTTGCCAGGAGTAGAAATCCATGCCCAAATTCTGGACATGCTGCTGACTCAATCGTACTTAACCCGTTCAAATATCGCGCTGACACAAGAACTGATCGTTATCCTCCTTCTGGG
>BQIY01000050.1 GCA_021604265.1 Nitrospirales bacterium | reverse complement strand
GGACATGAGGGGTCAACATGATCGGTCTCCATTGATACTGCGGGAGATACCGTGAAAACTTCAAGGTCCGATGTACACCACTTCCCCCTGAAAAAGGCGGGTAATGAAATGCCACCATCAAAACATTCTTGATTGTTGATGAGTCAGCCATTATTCGACGTTCAGCATTTGAGAACACGACATGCGAACTCCACCCAGCCTCACAACACGTCTTTCACACTCTCTATGACAAAGTGTAACTCTTCCTGAGTTAAACTTTGATGGTTCGGCAACAAGACCAGGCGCTCATACAAAAATCTGGCGTCCTGAAACTCCTCCAAAGGAAGGCTAGGATGAATCACCCCATCCCAAGAAAATGACTGAATCCCTCGTTTTCTCAATTGAATATGAAGGTCCGTTCGATTTTCCGAGACAATCGGAAATGCCCAAGCGCACACGCCATTGACTCCTGCTGTAGACCACGGACGAACGCCAGATACTTCACCCAAAGCTTGGTTAAGAAACTTCGAATGTTCTTGGCGTTTCTGCATCACCGCCGGCAAGTCGATGTGTTCTAAAATGAATCGAGACCATGGACTCATCGGCCAATTTATTTGTAAGGCATCAAACTCCGCAGAAAGAGTCTTGGGTTGAAGCTTCGCCCTCACCTCGGCTTCTGAGACACAGTCCTCTCTCTCAGGATCAGGGTTCTCACAATTCAAAACGACAGGAAGCCTCACGGCTGATCGGTCGGATAAATATTTTTCAAAAAGATTTTTGACAATTTTAAGATGAAGCCACCCTCCAAATCCATCCCAAGGGACAGTTGGGAGCATTTGAGCCTGATTACAGACCAACATCCCTCCATCATAAATCGGAAAAAATTTCCGCCAACTGAAAATACTGATATCTCCGACACTGCCAAGTGGACCATCGTCACCCTCGCCCATTAAGAGATGAGCACAATCTTCAATAAAAAAAAGTTGGTGATGGTGACAGAATTCTCGAATTGTCTTTACAGGCTGGAGAACGCCAAAATAATGAATGGCAAGCACAGCCTTTGTCAGGGAGTCGACTTTTCGAGCCATGTCTTCGAAGTCGACGATCCCATCACGATTCACATGATAAAACACGACCACACAGCCATAGTGAAGAATCGGCTCCACCACTGTCGAACAGTGAAAGGCCGGAACCAGAACCTTATCGCCAGGCTGAAGACCCAAGGCTCCAAGTCCATGAAATAACGCATTTCTGGCCCAGAAATGATATGAAGTCACACTCCCTTTAACGGGACCAGGCAGTGCTTTCCGAGAAAGTGACGGAATCAGGCTTTGGATAAGTAAACGAGGATCTCGTGATACGACAAATTCCATACAGTCTATCGGCACATCCTCGTCTGCAAGCTCACGATCACTCCTAACATACTCAAATGGGCAGACATTCAATTAAACTCACGCCCTATTGCACGATGTCTCAGCCCTAGATCGCATAGGCTATAATCAATGAACATGATAACGACGGATTAGACGCAATCTCTTGTCAAATCTTCGCAGGTCCCCCTCCGACGAATAAGCTTCGCCTCCCCACCTTCAACCAAGACCTCCGGGGGTGAACAATGACTTAAAAATTGCAAGGGACTTGCCGTTCTTCCGTAGGCACCGGATTGGAGAACGCCGACAAGATCACCAACTGTTGCTTCAGGCAGCTGAATGCCACGCGCCAAAACATCCAGCGGTGTACAGAGCGGTCCCACCACATCGACGGTTTCGTTCACTGGCTGATCAATCTTGTTCACAAGACAGACCGGAAAATTTTTTTTAATGACTTGCCCAAAATTTCCAGACGCAGCCAAATGTTGATGCATCCCTCCATCAACAATCAGGAACTTTTTTCCTCGAGAAACTTTCACGTCAGTAATTTGTGTGACGTACACACCAGCTTCGCCAACAAGGTATCGTCCTGGTTCAACCATGAATTGCGTGCCAGCAAAGGCTGGGTCATGTTGAACGTCAGAAAACACGTCATCCAGCTCAGATTCCAGTTTTTCAGTATCTAATTCCATCTCTTTTCCAAAGTAAGGTATTCCCCAGCCGCCGCCAAAATCTAACGTGCAAAGAGGTATTCCAGTTTTTTGGACAATTCGCCTGGCAATATCCAGCCCTTTTCGGTATTGAGAAACTAAGACTGCGTAATCCAGGATTTGCGTTCCCGAAAATAAATGCAGTCCCCTGAAGTTGAGTACAGGGTTCGAACAGACTTGTGCAACAACCGATTCGAGTTCTTCCTCATCAATGCCAAAAGGCGTGGATTGTCCCCCCATCCGCATGGCGCCGCCCAACGCTTCTCCTGTTGGGTTGACTCGGATGGCAACATTGGCTTTGACCCCCAACCGTTGACTGATCGCGGCAATGCGGTCAACTTCCAGAATAGATTCGATATGGATTTCTCCAATGCCTTTCGCCAACACGAGTTCCAATTCCGCTTCTGTTTTTCCCGGCCCTGCGAACACAATCGAGTTCGACTCACAACCTGCTTGCAACGCTTGAAGAAATTCTCCGCTTGAAGCAATTTCCAATCCGCAGCCCTTCCGTAAAAAATGCTTGAGAATCGCTTGAGAAGGATTCGCTTTGACGGAATAACTCATGGCAAAATTCCGAGGCAACGTCTGACGCAGGAGTTCATACTTTCGATCAAGAACCGCGGCATCGTAAATAAACAACGGAGTCCCATACGTCGCAGCAATCGTCTCAACAGATACGTGTTCTCCGAATTCCAATACGCCCGAAGCGCAATGAAAGTGACGGGCAATAATGTCTCGGGTATCAGGCATGTGAAGAGACTTCCATCACTTGAAGGTTCGTGTAATCAATTTTGCCGTTCGGGGTTTTGGGTAACGTTTCCAGAACATGAAAGGTCTTTGGCATCATGTACCTTGGAAGCTTGCTCGCGCAAAAGGCAGAGAGCGCGCTGATATCCAACGACTCATGAGTCGCTCCCACAACAAAGGCTGTCACCGCTTGTCCAAGAATATCGTCCGGCATACCTATCACGGCAACCTCTTTAATCAGACCGCTTTGATAGATGGCTTCCTCGACTTCAGTACGACTGATTCGAAATCCTGCAGACTTAATCATGGAATCACGACGACCAACGAAATACAGATACCCATCATCATCCATCTTTACCAGGTCTCCTGAATAACACACCATCTCATCCGTCCCACCATGTGAATGTTGATAGGGATGCGGACGCAAGACCCTGGCTGTCAACTCAGGCTTTCCCCAATAGCCTAAAGACACTGTTGGGCCACGGTGAACCAATTCTCCAATTTCTCCAGGCTTTGCCAGTTGATTCTGTTCATTCACGACTAATATTTCTGTATTAGGAATCGCTTTCCCCATAGACGTTGGGCGCTGATCGAGTTGATCGGGAGGCAGATAGGTAGACCGAAAGGCTTCCGTCAACCCATACATCAAATACACACTTGTTGCAGGTAAGGTTTCCCGAAGTAAGGCCAACACAGGCTGCGGCATCGCCCCTCCAGTATTGGTGATATACCGCAGGTGTGGAAAGGTGTGTTTTTGCAGAGTTGAATTCGTTTGTGACAATAGGTTCCATAATGTCGGAACACCCGCCAAGCCGGTAATCTGTTCCTTGAGCAACATTTGAACGATTTCCTTGGCAAACACAAACGTCATAAGCACAAGAGTGCATCCCTGCTGGAACGCCGTCATCAATTGATTTAACCCGGCATCAAAACTAAATGGCAGCACCGCTAATATTTTATCCCGTTCGGTGATCTCCAAATACATCGACACAATCGAACTCCCATTGACAACATTTGAATGGGATAGCATCACACCCTTCGGTTTGCCTGTGGAGCCAGAGGTGTACAGAATAGCGGCGAGGTCTTTGTCAATACACGGTTCACATTGAGAAGAATGATGAGTCGTTTTGACCAATTCATGAAACCAATTGACTGATATCGAAGATGGCTCATCAGAGCCATCTTCAATGACAACGAGAAATTCCAGCCTTGGTAAGGTGGAAAGAATCTCTTGTAAGCCAGCAAGTCTTTTTCTGGTGGTAATCAGACACCGCATTTCACAATCCTGAGCAATATGTCCCACCTGCTCAGCCAGCAAAAGCCCATTAATGGGAACAAAGACGGCACTCGCCTGAGAAATGCCAAAGATAGAAAGCACTAATTCCATCGATGGATCGAGATAAATGCCAACTCGGTCGCCACGTTCAATTCCGACTTGCCGCAACCCGGCAGCCAATCCAGAAACTTGCGTCAATACTTCCTGGTAGGTCAGCGATTGAGCACGATAGACCAGCGCAGGCTTCTGAGGTACACGTTTAGCACTATCCCTCAACATATGATGGACTAAAAAGCTCATAATCACACACCGTCCTTCGAAAGCAATTCTTTAATCAGACGACTCAATTGTATTCTTCGGCCTCCTTTTACCCTATATTCATGCCTCAAAACTTCAAAGATTTCTGTTCATACCATTCATACATACTATCATGATATTCTCGCGATGCCAGTGCGATGAACCTGGACCTAATACGTCAGAATCCTTTCCTTTGGTACACCTTTCTGATACTGATAAAACATCCCTTTTCTGTATAAATACTCTAATTTCTTCGAATAACGCACTTTCTTAGATGAGAACCATGACCCGAGATATCCGAAATAAGCCGAGAGCAACATTTTGTACATGTAGCGAGGAACGCCAAACAGCGTGGGAACTTGGGGAAGACCTGACAAGTACGCAAAACTTCGGCCGGACTTATAGACCCGCTTATAGAGCCATGGCAGCGTCAATTGTTCAGGACGAATTTGGTGATGGACGATAGAGTCAGGTAAATACACAGCTGGATATCCTGCCGCTTCAAGTCTGAACACAAACTCTGTATCTTGTCCCATAATATAGTCTTTCGTATTTGGCCCAATATCGGTATTAAATAAAAACCCCCGATGAAAGACTTCTGAGCGCACGATCGTATTCGGCCCATAAATCAATGTGGCCTTACATTCCCCCTCTTCTTTGTTCCAATCTGCAACCGTGTAGGCCCCCCTTACCAGCCGATGTTCCACATCGACCGAAATCAAACCTTGTGGGTATTGTGGCAAAATCTTTCCACCAAATAAAAAGTGATTTGGCCACCGTTGAACTCCATTCCAGGTGTTGACGAGCCATTGTCGGTCTGCAATGATATCATCGTCAGTAATTAAGCAGACCTGTCCCATGACTTTGGGAATAGCCGTATTCAACGCAAAACTTTTTCCAACTCGGAGTTCAACTAAATAACTGAGCGGAAGTTTTTGGCTAAATTCTTCAACAATCGTTTTCGTCTCTTGTTCATCCGCATTGTCTACGAGCAGAATTTCCCATTGAAGACCGTCGCTCTCCATTTCACAAAAACTCGAGAGTGTTTTACGGAGAATTTCCTGACGTCGACTTGTTGCAAACACTACTGAAATATCCATAGTCTCAGGCTCACATTGCCGTCAAAGATGCGGTGCTGTTGACACGAGTGACTGAAGAGCACTCTGACAAACGTTCGCATTATTCTTCTTGCTGGCCATCCAAATCTTTCGCGACACAAGGTCGTTAGAGTTTACTATCGGCGCTATGCATCCAACGCCAAACAACGATAGCAGGCGACCCTGCAATTTTTCGACGTTCCAAGTGCGTTTCCAAATAGCGGATTACTTCGTTAGAGAAAATACCCGTTAAAGAAATCGGCTTATCTGGATAATTCCAAAATCGTTCCCCTCTCCAGAGATAGGTCATCACCCAACCAGATGGATTATCCTTGATGACCTTTCTCATATCTTCGAGATCTTTTAAGATAACGGCTCCAGAGGCATAATCAACTATATTGCCCTGTGCATCCTGTAAGTTTCTTTCCATGTTCAACTGCAATCGGACTTTATTCATCGCGTAGACCGGTTGCGTCGCCCCATAATGCTTCGTGTGGATGGCCGAACCGGAGATAATAACATCTCCCTCCTTCTGATGTTGAGCAATGTATTGCATGGCATTTTTCCAATGATGATGCTGGACATCAGTCACATGGGGAGATTCATATCCCCGGGAAAAATCCTTGACTGTTCTTGTAAACCAGGGCATATTGATTAACGTTCCAAGGATGACTCCACCGACTACGAGCAAAGAAAGGGCCTGCCACAGAGATTTGGGAAGACCGACCTGCGCGTTGAAGGAGTTCCCCACAGAGCACAATGACTTGATGAGTCCCACAAAACCAATACCCGCCGATATATACAGAAATGGCAAAACATAGAGAAAATATCGATAACTCTTCATAGGGAAAACAATGCTATGAAAAACGAAAGGAATCACAAACGCACAAACAAGCAATAAGCCTGCCTTACCGTGCTGGATCAGACTATACAGAAGAAAAATCGCCCACCCTCCAAATATAATCGGGTATTCGTCCAGAAGTAACCACCGATAGTACTGCCAATTATCTGCATTGTCCTGTCCCCAAGACAGTGGCCCATCAATGATGGCAACCAGCTTGGCGACAAGATCTGGAAAAAGAAGAATCCCCACAACCGCCCCGACAATAAGCAGCAGAGCACTACCGATATATTTTTGCCGAATAGGAGGGGGAATCGAGGGCACCATGCCCCCCACGACCCCCATTGCCAACACATAGCCGATAAGGCCAGACATCGACGGGAGAATCAGTTTATGAATCCCTAAAGCCAAGAAAAATATCAACCCAGCCGACAGCAGGTAAAATGGCCTGACCTCAAACATTCTAGACCATTGTCCGATCAAGGAAGATGCTGATGGTCTATCGCCTCGAGGAGAAGAGGCTTCAAAGCCTTCATAGAATAAAAATGTGATGAGCAAGAACAACAGCTGAAATAGCATGTACATTCTCACTTCACGAGAATGCGCAATCTCTAATGGCGAAAAAGCTGTCAAAAACGCAGCAACTAGACCGGCTTCAGGGGAAAACCACCGCTGAGTCATCCAATACACAAAGAAGACGACCACAACACCAAGAATAGCACTGGGGATCCGTAGGGTCAGTTCGGTAAATCCACTGACTAATCCCGTAATCGCGACAAGATAGGAATACGGCAGACTTCGCTCATACGAATACCCAGACGGTAACAGGGGGCCATTTCCCTGAAGCAGCTCCTGGGCAGCATAGACATGAAGAATTTCATCGACCCCGAAATCTTGATCGCCAAGGTGTGAAAACCGCAGGATGGCCGCCGCACAGACAATACCCAGACAACACAACAACCAATATCGCCCTGCAGAAATGCTGGTCATTGTCAATCAGCCACTTGGACCTGGCGTTTCTTTTGTTGAACAAAATGACACATCGTCCGTATTGACTGAAAGTGATCTGGAGTTAATTCTTCATCAGAAATTGTAATGCCAAATTCTTCTTCTAAATATGTCACCACATCCAAAATGCCAAGCGAATCTAATAAGCCATCCTCTAAAAGTTGGACATCATCTTGCGCTTCAAGTTGACTAACCCTTGGAATATGTTCAACGACAAATTTTCTAATATGCTCAAGATCTACGGTATCTTCCATCATGAAATAGGCCTCCCCCTTCAACTATCACGATCCCCTTGCATTAACAATAATGATCTGTGCTGATTCTCGTTGGTTTTGCATTCAGATTCAATAGGCAAACCTGTCATAATGATGGGAGAAGCCTCACGCGGCTTAAATCCCACAGACTGTAAAAAAGGAATCCAAGGATGATTGTCCACAATCGACACCACGACAGTTTCACAGGGACCTAAACGAATACGTCCCACAATGTGATCGAGGAGCCCAACGATAACCTCACTCTCCTGAACACCAAAGACATCCAACACATAGGCATCTGCCTCTGTCTCGGTAAAGACCGCATACCCCTTGAGCTTCCCCTCTTTCCTGGCGGTGATCAACACACAACAATCAAGAGGATTATGGCAATACCGCCAATTCAGATAGGCTGCGGTTCGTTCGAGGCAATTTCCATAACTGCCTCCAATGGCATCAGATAATTCAGTAAACTCCGGCCCACATTCCCCAACATGCTGCTGAAGCGTCAAGCCCGGTGGAGTCTTGCCTCTTCGATCACTCACCCTCAATACCAGATTACCCATACGATTGAGACATCGCTGAATAATACTCGATTTCACGAATGAACGAACCTTCCGATCGACTTTCAGCGGTTTGACAAAACGAATCATCTGCCGAGACTGCATCACCTTGAGCCGCTTATAAATCGCCAGCATATGCGAACTTGGGAAATCATACCAAATGGCATTCCCCTTAAGTCCCAAGCCTTCAAGGCACGCGCGTTGAAGTTGAATGGCTGGCCCAAGAGATCGGTACTGCTCGCTGATACAAAAATCACCCAAGACCCAACCGATCTTCTTTTGTAATCCAATATAGAGCGAACGTGGAAATGCCGCCGCCGCTCCGACAATGGCACACGACTTCGATTCTTCAGTCACCCAAACTCGCGGTTGACCAAAGGGGTTATTTCTGTAAAGCCAATGGAATCGCTGGAGATTTGAACGGGCAGTTAAATATCGACGTTGAAGATCAACGAGCTGTTCACCATCCTTGGTCAAGTCAGCATGTCGCACCACAAGATCCATGCATTACCCGTTCTTTCCCGATAAGAGACCTTGAGTTTTCAAAATCTTTTTAGCTTGAGAGACCATGGCATATCGATAACAGTTGATGTGATACATCGTCCGTTCTTCAACTGTCCACTTTTTGTGCCATTCCTTCGATCGTCCGTAAAATTCTAAGACCTGAACCCTCTGATCGGCAAATAACCGTTTCAACATATCTTCTAGCATGATGAAACTGGGAGATAATTTCTTATATTTCTCATCATAGGCTGTCTTCAGCATAATGAGCATTCCACCTCTTTCAACACAGAGATTACTGGCAATGGGCGCTTCATCCATGAGCAACTGATACACCACCCCTTCTCCTCGCTGACAAAATTTGGCTAACATCTCACGATAAAATGCTCCCTGTGAGTTGGTTGCGCTCACAGCTGTTCCATTCTCACCTTTCCAGCCAGACTCTTCAAACTGTCCATAAATTCGCACAGCCTCATCCATTCCTTGAGGCGTTCGATCAACTGAAAGTGAGATCTTGACGCCCTGCTCGTCTAGTCGTTTCTTACGACGCACAAGGTTTCCTACCAGATCTTTCCCCCGTTGCTTCCAATACGACTCAAATGTCTCGACAATTGAAATCCGAGGAATCGTGATATAGTCCAAAAATTCAAGCCTCTGATCACGACTCACCCGTTTCAGTCGAGTATAGTCTGGATCCTGCTGAGTCATCCCGACAGAAATGGTAAAGCCAGGAAGACTGCGAACGAGGAAAGCCATTTGCCATTCGATGTTTGAGGCATTCCCGAACAGGATAGGCCCAAGAGGAGCTTGTGACGGCTGAAAGGTTGTCCATCTTCCTGCTCCGACATGCTCAAGAAGGAGCATGGCAGGGTATTCCGGATCGTCACAAATTCCAAGATAGAGTCCATCATGACCAAACAACCGCACAAGGGGGCTCCAAAAATCTGAATCGAGCAATATGTGGTTGTCGATGGAGGCATTCAGCGCATCCCACTGCTCGCGATGTGCGTCAAAGGCCTCTCGGTCTTTTAGAAATTTCCACTTCATAGGCAGACGATTAGCCATAGGAGTTTTCTCTTATGCGCAAAAGCGGGAATACTCAAAACGAAGACCAAAAGGTCCAATATCCTGGTCCCAATATCCAACCCGCTTCAAGTCAAAGAGATCATCCCCTTCATAATTGGCCCCATTCACCGTGCTGACCGCACAAGCAAACCCTTCCTGCTTCACAATGGCTTTGATGTCCGAATTGTAGTCCTCCGGACGTCCGCTGGGATAGGCGAAGGTGGTTACATGACATCCGACATGACGTTCGATTGTCT
>BQIY01000049.1 GCA_021604265.1 Nitrospirales bacterium | reverse complement strand
ACTGGCTCTTGGGTCACGAGCGGCTAATGCCTTTCTTGGAATGTTGGTGTCTTTGGGCTTTCTTGCGCATTATCATGAACGATTCGCGCTGACGGAGGCGTCTCGTAATTTTCTCCTGCCGCATGGGCCGTTTTACTGGGGAGGGGTGCTGCATGGATTCAAAGAGAATCTGCCCACTCCCCAGGGTATTAAAGAAGCCCTGCTCAAAGATCGTGAACAGGTTGCGCCCACAATTGGCGAAGATGCACCGAATACGCAAGACTGGGAAAAAGGACAGATCGATCCTGTTCGAGCGAAACAGTTTACTCGTCTCATGCATAGCCATTCGTTCCCTGCGGCGACAGGGGTGGCACGGCAGCCGGTTTTTCAAGACGTGCAACGGATACTGGATGTGGCTGGTGGATCGGGGTGCTTCTGTCTCGCGTTGGCTTCACAGTATGAACAGATGCAATGTACTATTTTGGAATTAGCCCCGGTCTGTGAGCTGGCGGATGTGTATGTACAAGACTACGGTCTGGAAGACAGAGTCACGACACATGCGGCCGATATGTTTCGAGATCCGTGGCCTACGGGGCATGATGCGGTCTTCTTTGCCAATATTTTTCACGATTGGACGCGAGAGCAATGTCTTGAATTAGCCCAAAAAGCTTTCAATGTTCTTCCTGTCGGAGGACACATCTTTCTCCATGAAATGCTCTTGGACGATACGAATGATGGTCCGTTGGTGGCGAGTACGTTTTCCATGGTGATGCTGTTGGCGACGAAGGGGAAGCAGTTTACAGCACAGGAGCTTGATGAATTACTGCAGGAGGCCGGATTTCAAGATATTACCGTGACACCAACGTATGCGTACTATTCGCTGGTGAGTGCCAGAAAGCTATCATAAGTACTATTGAGGCTGAATAGGGAAGTCTTGAGCATGATGGTACGTTTAGGATGTTGCCGAGCCAATTGTGTTGTGAGATATGGCTTCATAGGAATACGGCAACACCCCTTGCTTTGTTTCGCCTGCCAAGTTTGATATCCTCGCCAGGGTCAAATCAGCTAGAACAAAAACCCGGAAATTCGCCCTCGAAATCTGTAGCGTTTATGATGTTGATATAAATTCTTCCCTTTCGAATAAAAAGTCACGGTGGATGTCCTGCCGTCGGTAGACGCACCGTCTTGATTCTTCCTCAGGCTATCTTTGGGACGTTGGCTATTTCATCTGATCATTCAAATATCCAGAGGTACAAGACTCTTCTGAGTGTTTCTCAGGCGATTGCTGCGCACCGGAACCTTCCAACGCTTATTGAAGTGCTGGCTCAGCGTATTCCTCAGATCGTGCCTGTCGATTTCCTTGGACTTGTCCTGCACAATTCTGAACGAAAGATTGTTCAGGATTATGTGATTCAAGCGAATGTGCCTGCTGATATTCAAGGCGGAATAGAATGGACGATGAAGAGTCATCCGGCGGGGACCGCAGTCGAGACACAGAACCCTGTTTTGGTGTCTGATCTCTCAACCGACCAACGGTATCCTGAGGCATTTTCACATATGCGAGAGGATGGGATCTGTTCCCTGTGCGTGCTTCCATTGACGACGTCTTTACGGACACTTGGAGCATTGGTGTTTGCCAGTTGTGAAAAGGACACGTACCACGAATCAGATGTGGAGTTTCTCGATCAAGTGGCACAACATATCGCCGTCGCTGTCGACAATGTGCTGAATTTTCAAGATCTCACGCGTGAACGCGATCATTCTCGACTCCTGCTGGATGTAAATAATGCTGTGGTGTCAAATTTAGAGTTAGGCGAACTCTTCACGTCTATTTGCACCTCCTTACGCCGTGTCATCCCTCACGAAATAACGAGCCTGTTCTTGTACGTGCCGGAATCTCATTGTTTCAAAAGACACGTCCTGGATTTTCAGAGCGGCAAGAGCACGGGGTTATTCCAAGCCGGAGACCTTGTCGGATTTGAGGATACTCCTGCGGGTCAAGCGTTTTCCGACCGTAAAGCCGTGCTGCTATCTGACGTCGAGCTGAAGAAATATCAATCGCCTACAGCACAGCAATTGTTGGCTGCAGGAATGAAAACGGTCTTTCATGCTCCACTCCATGTACGGGACCATGTGCTTGGGACCTTGAACATGGCCAGTTCCCAGAACAAGGTGTTTGGTGAAGAAGTCTCTGAACTCCTTTTGCAAGTTGCTGGGCAAGTGGCCATTTCGCTCGACAATGCGCTGGCCTATGAAAAGATACGGGAGTTAAAAGAAAAGCTTGAACAGGAGAATGTCTATTTACGAGATGAAATTCGTACGGAACACAATTTTGAAGACATTATCGGAGAAAGTGCCGAACTCAAGAATGTGCTCCAGCAATTGGAAATTGTGGCACCGACTGATTCTACGGTGCTGATTCAAGGGGAAACGGGAACAGGCAAAGAATTGATTGCACGGGCTCTGCATCATCTGAGTTCCCGGAAGGACGGGGCTTTTGTCAAACTGAATTGTGCAGCCATTCCAACGGGTCTATTGGAAAGTGAATTATTTGGTCATGAAAAAGGTGCGTTTACTGGGGCCATTGCACAAAAGGCCGGGCGGTTTGAACTCGCCAACCGGGGAACGATTTTTCTCGATGAAGTGGGGGAGATTCCCTTAGAACTGCAATCCAAATTATTACGGGTCCTCCAAGAACAGGAATTTGAGCGGTTGGGGAGTACCCGCACAATTCGAGTCGATGTCAGACTCGTTGCTGCCACCAACCGCAATTTATTCAGCATGGTTGAGGCCGGACAGTTTCGAAGTGATTTATATTACCGATTGAACGTCTTCCCTATTACCGTTCCTGCACTACGGTCGCGTCCTTTAGATATCCCCATTTTGGTTCGCTATTTTACACAACGCTATGCGCGGCGTATGAAAAAAACGATCGAAACGATACCAGCGAAGGCGATGGAAGTTCTCTCTCACTATCATTGGCCCGGGAATATTCGTGAGTTGGAAAACATGATCGAACGAGCTGTGATTCTTTCGCCAGGGACCGTGCTCTCGCTTCCATTAACCGAACTCAAAAGTGCTCCACACTTGGACGTCTCCTCTCCACAACCTACGTCCACGTTAGAAGGTGTCGAGCGTGACCACATTGTACAGGTTCTTCACGAAACCAAATGGGTCATTGGTGGTTCGTCAGGAGCCGCTATGCGATTAGGGATGAAACGGACAACCCTGATTTCTAAAATGAAAAAGCTCAACATTTCCCGCCCGTCTTAGAACCGATTCAATGAACTTCCAATGGTTGGAGTCGTGAATTCCGCTGGGTTGCTTGAATACCTAAAATGGTGACAATACCGTCGTCACGGTAGATTGCCCCATCAGTTACGCTTGGTCTTTGCCCGATCGTATTCAAGGGTTGGCTTGCCTGGAAATTTTACCATTCGCTATGATGTCGTCCCTTCTTCATTTGTCGACATATCGTCAGGTCTTATATCGACGCCCGGTGTGAGCATTACTCCTGTTCCCAATATCCCCAAGGCACAATTCAATTACTGCCCAATCATTACCGTTCAAACATGTTTAATGTTGTCTGTATACTGTTCTCCAATCGAATTCATCTTTAAGGTTGGAGATGAAATGACAGTTATATTATGGGCAGGATTAACTCTACAGAAGTAATGGGTTTCAAGTCAGATGAATAATTATTGACGGAGATGCGGTTGATGTGGACATTTGCCCCTACCTTTAAAAAGGGGATGTTGAGTGAAAGGCAACCGATCGTTGCGTAAGCTAGGACGAATGGAAAAATCATACAAAAAGACTTCACAGATGACTTTCGAGTATCACTCGAAACATGCGAAAATCGCTATTAATATAATCACTTCTTTAATTATTATCTGACGGATCAGGAATACACAATGGAAGAGGCAAGAACCTATCTTAAAAATCTCTTGATGCAGTGGCTGAATGCCGAAATCCCAGAGCACTCACCTCTTGTGTACACCGTCATCATTTTATTGTGGATTGCCGTCGTTTCCCTGGCTATTCACTTGATTTTGCACCGGGTGGTCATGAAATGGATAGAGGGGCGGGCCATGAGTGCCCGCCAGGTGTGGCGCCAAATACTTTTTAAAAGCAAGCTCTATAACCGGCTCGCGTTTACGCTGCAAGGGATTATTTTTCATACTCAGGCCGGGCTCTGGCTTAGCCGCGACTCAGTCTTATTGCCGATCGTGGAGACAGCGTCTGACTTTTGGATCATGCTGTATAGTCTGTTGTCGTTTTTTTCTCTGCTCGATGCCTTGCTGCGTATATCTCAACAAAAGCCAGCTATGCATACCTTCCCGTTACGGGGAGTTCTGCAGAGCGTGAAACTGATCTCTTCTGTCCTCATCGCCCTGTTGATCATCTCTATGCTCATGGGCAAATCGCCATTGATTCTGCTGAGTGGCCTGGGAGCGGTCTCTGCCGTGATTATGCTTGTATTCAAGGATCCTATTCTTGGGCTTGTGGCTGGCATTCAATTATCGGTGAACGATATGCTCAGGGTGGGAGATTGGCTGGAAATGTCACAATACGGTGCGGATGGAGATGTCATCGACATTGGCCTGACCACTGTGAAGGTGCGCAATTGGGATAAAACGATTACCACCATCCCGACCTATGCGTTAATTGCCAATTCGTTCAAGAACTGGCGCGGAATGTCTGAGTCCGGTGGGCGCCGTATCAAGCGCAGTCTTCTATTGGATACCAGCAGCGTGCGGTTCCTTAGCGAAGAAGACAAGCAGCGTCTGTGTAAGGCGCCGTTATTATCTTCATACCTGGAAGAAAAATTCCAGGAGATGAGTCGGGACAACAGTGAGGCAAGCGTCGATTTATCTTCACTCATCAATGGTCGGCGGCTCACGAACCTCGGGACGCTTCGTGTCTACGTCACGGCCTATCTGAAGGCCCATCCCAGGATTCATCAGCACTTGACTCTGATGGTACGCCAGCTGGACCCCAGTGCTGACGGAATACCCATGCAGGTCTACGCCTTTACTAACACGACTCACTGGATAGACTACGAAAGCATACAAGCTGATATCTTTGACCATATCTTTGCTGTTTTGCCAGAGTTCGGTCTGCGAGCACACCAGTCTCCATCCGGGCATGACATGCGTTCTCTCAAATATTCAGCGTTGGATTGAACCGCAGACTCTTAGTGTCAGGTGCAGTTGAATCGGTCATGCCAGTGGCCTAGAAATCATTCTGTCGAGACTTGCGTCTTAATCCGGAGGGATTTTGTTTTAAAGACGCAGCCCCCTTGTCTTCATGTCGACCATTCATCATTTGTCGACATATCGTCACGCCTGATTTCGACACGACGCATTTTCACTCTCCTCTTATCATAAGATTTATTAAATAAATCAATGTGTTGTCGGTTGTTGTGCTGACGGATAATCTTGGTATGCCTTATGCCATATCTATATGACAAGAACGAAAATATTGATCAGAGGATTCAGCGACAAATCTATAATTTCACGGCAAATAGGAGGGTGAATCATGAAAGCATTTTTTCAAACAGATGATCGATGGTCCGGGTTGATTTTGCGAGTCATGTTGGCTCTTGTCATTTTTCCGCATGGTGCACAAAAACTCTTGGGATGGTTTGGAGGAAACGGGTTTGAAGGAACCATGGGATTTTTCACCCAGCAGATGGGGATGCCGTGGCTCATTGCCTTTCTGGTGATTATGGGAGAGTCCGTCGGGGCTCTGGCTATTGCGCTTGGTTTATTCACACGGTTTTCTGCCGCCAGTCTCGGGGTGATCATGCTTGGTGCTGTGGCCATGGTTCATTGGCCGCATGGGCTCTTTATGAATTGGTTTGGCCAGCAAGCGGGTGAGGGATTTGAATTTCATTTACTTGTCATCGGTATGGCCATGGCATTAGTCGCCAATGGAGGTGGGAAGTGGTCTATGGATCGAGTTATTGCGCGATGGGTGACGGCACCATCTTTTAAAGACGATCGTATTTCTCATAATGCGGCACCATCTGCCGTCTGATTACTGTTCATGATGTTGAGGATATGAACTCATGCTTAAGATTACAATGGATACGGTGAAGGGAGATCGTGTTATCCAGCTTGAAGGTCGACTTGCCGGTCCATGGGTGAAGGAACTTGAGAACGTGTGGAGTTCTATCCGGGGCATGAACGATTCTGTGAAGGCTCGGGTGGATCTCCAGAGCGTGACGTACGTAGATAATAGTGGCAAGCAATTACTGCAACGAATGTATCAACAAGGCGGTACACTCATCGCTTCTGGGTGTATGACAACAGCCATTGTCCTAGAAGTGACGGGAACCCGTGAGTAGACTCAAGGCCAGAAATGCTTTCATTTCACATGAAATAGAAAAATTGTGAGGCGAGTCATGACTGATAGGGGATAGGTTGGTGCTGTTTGTGAGAAGGAGGCTGATATGAAAGCACACTATTTAGGACACGTTGTGTTTTATGTGAAAGATTTAGAGCAATCGCTTGATTTTTATCGGGATCGTTTGGGATTCCGAGAAGTTGGTCGAGCGTTTCAGGGGAGAGCCGTTGCCTTAACGTCGGGCCGGACTCATCACGAATTGCTCTTAATCGAGGTTGGGGATGTGCCAGGTCCTCCACAAGGGGCTCGGCGTGGTCTCTATCATATTGGCATTAAGATTGGTGACAATCTGGACGAACTGCGTTCCGCGAAAGAAGATTTGGAGAAAGCAGGAGTTCCTCTATCTGGAATGAGCGATCATACGGTCACTCAAAGTCTCTACCTCCATGACCCAGATGGTAATGAGGTTGAACTCTATATTGATGTTCCGGGAATTAACTGGGATCAGAATCCCGAGTTGGTATTATCGCCGATCAAAGCCTTGATGCTATAAAAAAATGGGTAGCTTCAATCGTTAAACGTGTTGATTATTCACTCTACAACTGCTGTAGGCTATCGGTTTGTCGGGTATTGTGAGGAACGCCTGATGAGGGCTATGTGTGTGATGTTCATTGAATGTCAGTGTGGTGAGTGACATGTCCTTGAGAACCGTGAGGAGTCGTAATTGCTAAAAGGATGCCAATGTTGTTAACAAGAGGCTGGTTTGTCTCGTCTTATTAAAAAGTTGACGTTGAACGTGCGAGTGAAGGAAGGCAACATCTTTTTATCGAAAGATAATTTTAGGGGAAAGAATGCAAAGGTCTTGAAATGAATATGCCATTATCCATAAGACAAATCAGTGCCAAAAAATATTTCCCAATGCTTGTCTTGATGTTGTTTAGCCTTACGGCTTGTCAGCAGGAAGCCGGGACCGCGCCAGCGCCCCCACCGCCTGAAGTGAAGGTCGTCACCGTTGTTCCCGAAACCATCCCGGACGACGTGGAATTTATTGGTCAAACGGATTCGTTTCGGCCTGTTGAGATTCGGTCTCAAGTCACCGGGATTATCAAGAAAGTCTTTTTTACGGAAGGTCGTGATGTCAAGAAAGGCGATAGGCTCTATCTCATTGATCAGATTCCGTTTAAGGCTGCCGCTGGGAGTGCGAAGGGTCAAGTAGGCCAGGCCGTGGCTCGATTGGCTCAGGCTCGAGCGGAACTGGCTCGTGTCAAACCGCTCCTTGAAGAGCAGGCGGTGAGTCAAAAAGACGTGGATGATGCGATTGCCGAAGAACTGGCGGCCGAGTCCACTCTTGTTTCAGCGAAGGCTGATTATTCGAAAGCTCGATTTGACCTGAAAAACACGCTCATTGTTGCGCCGGTGGCAGGGCGAATCGAGCGAAGTCAATTGTACGAAGGCCGGCTCGTCTCGGCGCAAACAGACTTACTCACGAGCATCCGTCAAATGGACCCCATGTACGTGAACGTGAATGTTCCGGAAAGTTATATTTTGAGGCGTCAACGGGAGATGTCGGAAGACCGTGTCCGGCGACCGGACCTGTTTGAACTCAAAGGGTTAATGACCATGGCCGATGGGACCATCTATCCGCATGAAGGGACGTTAGATTTTGCTGGAACCGGATTTCGTTCTGAAACGGGTTCACTGCAATCTCGCTTTGTCTTTCCCAATACTCGGCAGCGGTCAATTCCCGGAGATCGTGATGATCGACCGATTTATGCCCTGTTTCCAGGACAGTTTGTCCAAATTCGCGTCAAGGGCTATATGCGAACGAATGCCTTGCTTGTTCCGCAACGCGCAGTTCAGCAGGGGCCTCAAGGTACGTTTGTGTATGTGGTTAGTGGAGAAAATAAAGCGGAACTCCGTCCAGTCACGGCCAGTGCTTGGCATGGGCAAGATTGGTTGATTGAAAAGGGATTGGAAGCGGGAGAGCGGGTTGTCGTTGAAGGATTTCATCGTGTTCGACCTGGGGCACAGGTCAACCCTATTCCATTTGAGAGTCCCGAGGACTCTTCTGCCCCACCGTCTGCCGACGCGGATCATTCGGAGGAATCGTGAGTCCGCACTTTTTTATTGATCGTCCAATCTTTGCCTCCGTGTTGTCGATCATTATTGTGGTGATTGGACTGGTATCATTACAGGCGTTGCCTATTGCGCAATTTCCGCAGATCACGCCGCCGATGGTACAAATCGAAGCGGACTATCCCGGGGCGAGCGCCGAAGTCGTGGCCGAGTCTGTTGCGCGTCCTATCGAAGTCCAACTTCCAGGTATTGACAATCTTTTGTACTACGACTCGACGAGTACCAATGATGGTCATATGACGATGCGTCTGACATTTGAAATTGGGACGGATGTCGACATTGCGCAAGTACAGACGCAAAATCGGCAACGGCTTGCAGAACCGCAGCTGCCTGAAGAAGTCGTGCGTCAAGGTATTACCGTAAAAAAACGTTCTCCAGATCTGCTGGCAGTAGTGGCGTTGAGTTCTAACGACCCCAATCACGACACAGTCTTTCTTTCAAACTATGCGTTGCTGCGTATTCTCGACAATGTCAAACGATTGCCAGGTGTTGGTGATGCCGCCATTTTTGGCGGGCAAAATTATTCCATGCGTCTGATTCTTGACCCCGTTAGTATGGCGCAGCGCGATCTGACCCCGAGTGATATTGCCGCTGTGGTTCGAGAGCAGAATCGAGACTTTCCTGCAGGTCGAATAGGCCGCGAACCCGCTCCCACGGGTACTGAATTAACGATCCCGATTATCACACAAGGTCGAATGAGTGATGTGAAGGAATTCGAAAATATGATCGTTCGAGCCTATCCGGATGGGTCAATGGTGAGGTTGCGGGATGTGGCCAAAGTTGAGTTGGGAGCACAATCCTATGATCTCCAAGGACGCTGGAACGGGAGGCCTAATACCTTTCTTCTCACATTTCTTTCTCCTGGAGCCAATGCTCTTGATACCATCGAACGGGTTCGGAGCGAGATGGATCGGCTGGCGGAGAGTTTTCCTTCTGGGGTGTCTTACGATATTCCTTATAACACCACCAAGTTTATCGAAGTGTCTATCGAGGAAGTCGTTAAGACACTCATCGAAGCGATGGTGCTGGTCATTTTAGTGGTGTTTCTCTTTCTGCAAAGTTGGCGAGCAACTCTTATTCCAGCTGTCGCCGTTCCGGTTTCTCTGATTGGCACATTTGCGGGGATGGCAGCCTTAGATTTTTCTATTAACACCCTAACGCTTTTTGGCATGGTCTTAGCGATTGGAATCGTTGTCGATGACGCCATTATTGTTGTGGAGAATGTTGAACGACTCATGACGAAGGGAGGGCTTTCCAGAAAAGACGCGGTCAAGCGTGCCATGACTGAAGTGACAGGACCCGTCATTGCCAGTGTGCTCGTACTGGCCGCCGTGTTTGTGCCTGTTGGTTTCTTGGGCGGAATCACCGGGGAGCTCTATAAACAGTTTGCGATTACGATAGCCCTTTCCGTTGCGATTTCTGGCCTTGTGGCTCTGACACTCAGTCCTGCACTCTGTGCTCTCGTATTGAAACCGCGCCATGGCGAACGAGGTGGATTTTGGAAGCTGTTTAATCAATCCTTTGATTGGATGCA
>BQIY01000048.1 GCA_021604265.1 Nitrospirales bacterium | reverse complement strand
GTAGAGGATAAGGTCAAATGAGAGTCCTGAGGCTAAAAATGGACCATTATCGGAAAAAAATTTTAACCATATATTTTTCAGACTATGCCAAAATCGAATGATGATATTCATAGGGAGATTGAAGAACAATGCACGATGACGATGGGCTCATGCATGGTTGTGTGAGATCTGCCTGCAATGGCCAGGCGGAGAAGTCTCCGATTGCTGCCCGTGGTCATGAGAGCCTTCGATAACAAGTTTTTGTCTCTTTTGTCTTGTGCTGATGGTAGCACTCTTCTCACTCATTGGAAATCATGAGTGTTGTCCCATCGATTCATGAGTGAAGGCCATACTCAGGGTTTTAGCCTTTCGATGGTCTGGAATTATTCGCGTTCGTGAATGCGCTCGATGAGTTGTGAGAGGGCGGGAATTTGCGTCAGGATGTTTGAGCGGGCCTGGACAATACCGGGAAGCCCGGCGCCGGTGGCGTAGACGAGGCCATGCTCCGCATTTCCGATACGGAGGCGTCCTCGTTCTCGTCCCCGTTGATCGGTTGCCGCAATCTTAAACATGGGTTGGTCTAATCCATATTGGTCGAGTGCCGTTTCCTCTTTCTTGATACGATGCTCGGCGGGTAAGTCGGCCAGACGACTGACTAAGAGTTTTACGGCTTGTTGGTTCAGCGGTGTGGCAGGGTCTTCTTCCCATAACCATATCTCGTTTTGATTAATGAGTCCATAGGTTTCTTGAGGAGTCGTAATGCGGACGATGGTCAGTTCATCGACTGGAATGCCTAATAGCCGTTTGTCGCGTAACCCAAACAGTCCTTTTGAAACTTCCTTCACGATTTGTGAGTGAACCAGGTATAGCGGTTTCTCTGGTGAGGTTTGAGCGTAGGTTTCCTCGGCATTCTGATAAAATGATACGGGGTGCGTGTGTTTTTCCGTCTTCATGACCGCCGTAGCGACGGGCTTGCCTAAAGATTTGAGAAGGGCGAGTTTCTGCTTCTCCGTATCCACAAATTTTTCGGCTTTCAGATCTTCCAGCGCCATTAATAAAATGCCTACGGTTGTTTTGTCGGCCGGTCCTTCGATTGGTTGCGTAAATCGCCAATTAGGACTCATGCCATGAACGCCGGGAACGCGGTGGAGCACGGTCTTTTGCCCTTGAGTCTGAAGTTCGAGATGTTCAACATTCGCGTGATTAAAAAAGTTCACGTCTTTCAGCCGAAATGTGTATAAGTTCTTTTTGGCGAACGTCAGGACATCCAGTGTGGTGAGGACGACACTATTATCGGCGAATTTTCGTACATACAGCGAAGAGGAAAACGGACCGGGATTTCCTAGGCCAAGTGATAGGGTTTGCTCTCCATCCGTGACGGTGATGGTCATATGGGGCGGTTCAAGGCCGTATTGTTCAATGTTAGTTGCCTGCTCTTGAATGACGCGTTCGATTTTTCCCAGAGTTAATGCGCGAAGAATTTTTCTGACCTCTCGTCCATCAGCTGGAGCTGTCAATGGTGTGGTAATCAGCCAGCGGCCACGTTCGCCCCGGTCAAAGATGATATGTTCGTTGTCCGTTTTTAATGTCAGCTGCGTGATGTGACGGTCATCGAATGGAATCAGCTGCCGTTGTTCCTGCTTAACCTGAACCGCCTGCTCGGATGCCGGGACATCGACAAAATACACGTAGCCTCCGATTCCCAGCAGAATGACGGCGAGAATGACGGTCAATCGGTACGAGCTAGACATCTTTTACAGACTCCAGTGCAGAGATAATGCGCATCCTATTCGATTGCTTTCATATTCAATGTAGAACTCTTGTTTCTTGTGAAACTTAGATTCAATCAGGCGTGATTGTCGCATGTATTGTTACAACTGACGGCGTCTCTTCCAGACAGAAAACCCAAGAAATAAGGTGAATGACGGCAAGAACAAGACTTGGAAAAAAAGCAGGGCTTGTTCCTGAGACGGATTGGGGACAAATGGCCGGAAGGCTGGTTCCTTAGGCGTGATGGAGACCAGGTGTCCTTCGTCCGCCAGCCAGGCGACGGTTTTTAAAAAGAAGTCGGTATTGCCGGGATAGGTCAAATAGCCATTTGTCGTAAACGATGAGTTGCCGACGATCACAATCTTGGCCGGATTCTGACCCTCCTCCGATGAGGTCTTTGCGGTTAAGGCGGCGGCGATGGTGAGCGGTCCTTCGACATCTTCACCGGTGTTCAGTTCCGGCGTGGTCTTCGTCGTATTCATTTCTGCCCAACTATTCTCTGATGTTTGCGCGAGCGACACGAAGTCCCAGTCTTGACCGTTTTCCATGTCAAAGTCAATGTATCGAGAGACGGGAAGCAGGATCGGTACGGTAAATTCATCAGTGATGTCATGACCGGTAAAGGTTCGAATCTGCAATGCCGTGGGACTGCCGCGTCCAAGCCGATGTTCTTCGTCGACCACAATCCCTTTCCCTAATGTCACGCCCCAATGCTGAGTGAGGGCATCGACTGAGTCTTGATTCTGAGGGTCAACGAGTAGGAGCAAGTGGCCTCCTTGCTGAAGATACTGCTGGAGATTGACTTGTTCATCCTTCGTCAATGGTTCTTGAGGTGAGGCCATGATGATTGTTGTAGCTGTTGACTGGATGTGTTCACGCGTCATGTTGGGAATTGTGTCGATCTGATACCCCTGTTTCTCTAATGCATCTTGAGCACGGGAGAGACCGGACGATTGTTGGTCGGTTAATCCTTTTTCTCCATGGCCGGTGAGAAAGATCAGCCGTTTTTTAGCGGTTTGGGTTACGCGGAGCAAGGCATTGGTGACTTCATTTTCTGAAGCTTCGTTGAGATAGATTTTTTGTGCTGAGCTTTCGACAACTGCCGTATCAACCTGCGTGATGGCATAGGCTTTGGCCATGTCAGGTTGCCGCTCGGGATCGATAAATTCTACAGAGACTTTTGATGTTTCTTTTGTGTAGGTATTCAGTAAATCGCGAAAGGCTGCAAAGTTGGGGCTTCGCTCATGAGCAAAGACTTTAATCGCAACCGGTTGCTCCAATTTTCGTAAAACTTGGTAGGTCTGCCTGGAAAGGGTGAAGTGCTGAGTTTCGGAATAGTCCCATTCCGGGGCATGACGAGCCGCGAGGAAATTGATGATCACCAGAATCGCTCCAACCATCACGACTGCCACGATGCTGTTCAGCCCCATTCGTGTGGAGCGTTGCTGTGAAAAGCTTTTAATGGTTTTGATGTGATAGAAGCAGACAGTCGTTAAGCACAGCAAGGCAACGATTTCACAAGCAGTCGTGAACCAATGGGTTTGAGGAACAATGAGCGGGACTATCACGCCTGCGAGAGCGAGGATGATTCCGAGACCACCGAGAATGGGGATAAAACGACTCATTTCCATCGATGGGCGTCAATCACTTGATGGGCAGCAAACCACATAAAGGCCATGCCTGAGAGGTAATACACAATATCTTTCACACTCACGAGACCTCGAACCAGACGTTCGTAATGCTCGGTGAATGAGAGGTACGAGAAGAGGTGTCCTAACGTCGAATCCCCAAGGACTGTGGCGAAGAGGCCGAGCAGCCAAATCAGTAAAATAATGCCAAAGCTCAAAAATGCCGCAATGATTTGATTCTCGGTCATCGCTGAGGCCAGGACGCCAATAGCGAGCATAAATGCGCCCTGGAGCAGCAAGGCGACAAAGCCAGTCCAGATGGGGTCCCAATTGAAGCTGACGTAAGCTGAGAGCACCAACGGAATCAATCCGGTGAAGATGAGAAGAATCAGATAAATGACCAGCACGCTGAGGAATTTGGCTGAGACAATTTCATTAATGCCGATCGGAGACGTGAGCAGCAACTCAAACGTCCGGAGTTTTCGTTCTTCTGCAAAGGTGCGCATCGTCAACAGCGGTAAGACAAACATCAGGACAAGGTTCATGCTGAAGAACATGGGCCGGAAGACCAGGTCATTTAAGTTAATTTGGGCATAGGTATTCGACACTTGCATCATTCGTAAGGCCTGCCCACTGGCATTGACTACAGCCCAATAACTCAGCAGTCCGACGAGACCTAAAAACACGGCTGCAATGACGTACACAATGGGTGAGACGAAGTAACAGCGCAATTCTTTCGCCAGCAGGGTCGTGACAGGTCTCATGATGATTGGTTGTTTCCTGAGCGAGGGTGCGATGAATCCTGTTTCGTGAGCTGAATAAAGACATCCTCAAGAGACATGGAGACGACGGCGAGTTCCAGAAGTCCTAATTGATGGGTCATAACAAACTCCGTGACGGCTTCTCGAATGTCATGTCCGAGTTCTGCATCGACTAGGTAGGTGTTGACTGACTCCCCGGCAGAGACATTGATGACCCCGGGAACCATTCGTAGCTGGTCTTCCATATCAGGCAGACTCGTTTTGACGGTGACCCGCAGTTTTTCTGACTGGCGAAGACGAGTGGCGAGTTGTTCCTGGGTATCAATGGCGACAATTTTTCCGCGATGAATAATAATAACCCGTTCGCACAATGCCGTGGCTTCCGGCAGAATGTGAGTGCTCAGAATAATGGTATGGGAGCCTCTTAGGCTGTGAATGAGTTCACGAATTTCGATAATTTGATTGGGGTCCAGTCCAACCGTCGGCTCATCAAGGATAAGCACCGGAGGATCATGAATGAGGGCTTGTGCTAAGCCGACCCGTTGCCGGTATCCTCGAGATAAATTTCCAATGACCCGTTTTTTGACTTCTCCCAGTCCGGTTTGTTCGACCACGCGCTCCATCCGCTGGGCAACCTGTCCCATCTCAACGCCTTTCATTCGTCCAACGAAGGTCAGGTATTCATAAACCGTTAATTCAAGGTACAGGGGGGGATGTTCTGGGAGATATCCTATTCGTCGTTTTACGTCCAATGGTGATTCATGGCAGTCAAAGTCTGCAACACGGACAGAGCCGTTTGTGGCGGGCATATAGCCCGTCAATATGCGCATGGTCGTCGTTTTGCCAGCTCCATTCGGGCCAAGAAATCCCACAATTTCCCCTTTGGCAACGGAAAAGGAAATATCTTGAACGGCGGTGAGCGGGCCATACCATTTTGTGACGTGCTGAACTTCAATCATAATCGATAACCACGGGCCTTGATGTGTGAATTCTTGGTAAGCGCTAATGCTGCTCGTGTCTGTCACTGGAAGGATGAACGATGGAGATCATACCGGCCTATTCAAAATACCGTCAAGTTTTCCCACTTTGAGAACCCTGTTGCCCATAAACGAGGTACGCATCGGCATCTCAGTATGATAAAGTAAAAAAGAGCGTGTCAAGCTATTGATGATGACAAGGGAGGAGTTTTCACCTTCATTTGTGTCATGAGTACAGTGGCCATTATTGGTGGTTGGCTAGGATCGGGAGATCGCGTCATGGTTCATTGCGTTGGAAAGCGGTCGGGTATGCATTCAATCGTGAGCTTCGGCTTGTTGATTTTGAGCATTCTGGTGTTCCTGGAAGGATGCAGTTCGCGTCAGCACACCCGAGTTAATAGTCAATCGCCAATAAATGAAATGACTACGAATCAATTGGAAGAAATCCCTATCGAGGCTCCTCCTATTTTACCAGTTGCCAAATCCGAGCCTGAACGGTCTCAGTCACGTGAACCGGATGAGCCAGTGAATGTCAATGATATGTATGCCTCATCTGGGGAAGGTGCCCGTGAGCCTATAGCCGATCTCTCTCGCCCGGCACCGATTTCTGATCTCGCTAAACCTGATGATCTTGAGGGTATTCCGTATACGTTAACGGATGTCTTTTTTGATTATGACCAATACACGCTTCGGCCCAATGATTTAAGTGAATTGCAAACCAATGCCAAAATCCTCTTGGGCCGTTATCCTAAGAAAAAGGTCATTATTCAAGGTCATTGCGATGAGCGTGGAACCGAAGAGTATAATTTGGCGCTTGGCGTGCGGCGGGCGCAAGCGGTGAAAGACTATTTAGTCGATCTGGGTGTTCCTCCTGAAAGTATGGAAGTGTTGAGTTATGGCAAAGCCAAACCATTTTGCTCTCAACATTCGTTGAATTGTTGGAAACATAATCGTCGAAGTCACTTTGTGTTTCAACCGTAGTTCTAATGTTTGAGGCACAGTATTACGTTTGCCTAGGCGACCTGAAATCAACCCCTCAGTGAGCAGGCAGTGTTCAATCTGGGTTGCCAGTGCGGTTGGGCTAGCAGGGTGCAACAATCGTCGCCTAGGCGACCTGAAATCAACCCCTCAGTGAGCAGGCAGTGTTCAATCTGGGTTGCCAGTGCGGTTGGGCTAGCAGGGTGCAACAATCGTTGCCTAGGCGACCTGAAATCAACCCCTCAGTGAGCAGGCAGTGTTCAATCTGGGTTGCCAGTGCAGTTGGGCTAGCAGGGTGCAACAATCGTTGCCTAGGTGATCTTGAGTCAATTAGGAGAAGTAAAAAAGGGGCTTGCTGAATAGCAAGCCCCTTTTTGGTGATGTCTATGGTTGTAAAACTTACAGACGTTGCAGGGCGGCCACTCGAGCTTCGATGGGCGGGTGAGTGGCAAACATTTGCATCATGCTCCTGGTTTGCCCTGAGATCTTCATCGTGGCAAGTGCGTCTTCAGTACTATACTGATATTCAACGCCTTTGACCCAACGGTCAATGGATTGCAGGGCTGAAATCATATGTTCTTTGCCGACTGTGTTGGCGGCAAATCGATCGGCGACAAATTCTCGTCGTCGTGACCACCAGCTGATCGGAATCATAGCCAGGAACGATAAGACAATCTGTAAGAAAATATAGACGCCGAACCCGAGCATGGGGTTCCGTTCCGCGACTTGTCGATACACCCACCGGCTAATAAAGTAGACGAAGGTGTTCATGAGGCCGGCTAAGATCGTGGTGGTAAACATATCGCCGTTATAGACATGTCCCATTTCGTGGGCAAGTACAGCCCGGACTTCATTTTCATTGAGATTCCTGAGCAAGCCGGTTGAGACGGCCACCATGGAATTATTCTTCGATGGTCCGGTTGCAAAGGCGTTGGGGTCTTCTCCTTCGTAGACGTACACCTCAGGCATTTTGACATCCAAGCGTGTGGATATTTTTTGAACAGTTTCAAAAACCAGCATTTCCGCTTGTGTACGCGGTTGGGTGATTTGCTGACAGTTCATCATGCTTTTGGCCATTTGCTTGGAGAATGCCAAGCTGATAAAGGCGCCGCCAAAACCAAAGACAAAGGCCCACAGCAAATCTTGCTGTCCAATCGATCCACGTATATCAATTCCGAACGACGGCAGGATGAACTCGGATAGAACCGTGAATGTAATGGACAATGTGATAAAGATGAGGATGTTGGCGAGGAGCAACAACCCTATACCTTTCAAATTTTTCATCGAATCTCCCCCTTTTATATAAATACTTGCTGATGAGCCTTGATATGTGTTGATAGTGAATCTTATCGAACGTTACTCAGATGTGGTCCCGTAATGTCTACTATCTATTTGAAAGATAGTACTTTTTTCTGACGAGTCAAGAGGAGCCTTGGCCAAAAAGATGATTCTTATTTCCCCTGCAGGTATTATACTGCGTTTCAATAAGTTTGAATATCCCCAAGTTTCTAGAAAGACATTATTTGTGAAATATTTATCATGGCCTTGGCCTCATGAGATTGTGTTTGTGGTGTGGGTCATGCTCAGCGGTCTCGTGCTGAGTCAAGGTCCTGCGTGGTCTCAGGAGGCAGGCGCGCCGATCGAGTCTGTGCCTGGGCTGCAAGTTATCACAATGGAGAGCTATACGTTTACGCCGCACACGTTGACAGCTGAGGTTGGACAACCTATTGAATTTCTGCTGAAAAATGAGTCGTTTCTTGTGCCGCACAACTTTCTGTTGGATTCGCCTGATGGTGTTCGCCTGATTGAGGCAAATGTTGATAGCGGCGAGCAGGTCACGGTTCATTTCACCCCGACTCAGAGCGGAGCGCATATTTTTTATTGCGATAAACAGCTGCTCTTTTTCCCTGATCATCGAGAAGAAGGTATGGAAGGCATGCTCACCGTTCGCTGACATTTCTTTAATAGATGATTCCGCCACCAACAGACAGGTTCCTTCTTCAAACGATTCTGAAACGTGTTTCCCGGTCTTTTTATCTCACGCTAGCTGTGCTGCCTACTGCTGTTCGTTCGCAAGTTGGTCTCGCGTACTTGTTTGCTCGAGCGGCGGATACGATTGCAGATACAGGCGAACTCACTCATGAGGCCAGGCTTCATTGTCTCCAGCAATTCAAGGCACAGTTTCGACATGGCCAAGTCCAAGCAGCCGATGTGCAATCGATTCAAGCTTTGGCTGCCTCGCTGCAACGAGATCCGAGTGAGCGGGTATTACTTGAAGAGCTTCCTCGCTGTTTCGGGTTGTATGAAACCCTCTCATGTGAAGATCGACAACTCATTGCCGAATTGCTTCCAACAATTATTGCAGGGATGGAATTTGACCTTGTGCAATTTCCTCAGCAATCTGAGGGGCGGGTGACGGCACTGCCGACAATGAAAGAATTGGATTATTATACGTATGCAGTCGCCGGGTGTGTCGGGGAGTTTTGGACGAAAATCATGTGTGCCCATCTTCCTCGCCTCTCCCATTGGGATTCGTCGGTGATGGTTCCCACAGGAATTCGATATGGGAAGGGATTGCAGTTAGTCAATATTTTGAAAGATGTGGCTCAAGATCTTCGTCTTGGTCGGTGTTATATCCCTCAACATCTTTTGGATGAAGCGCATCTCCAGCCGGAAGATTTGCTAGATCAACGAAATGCTCAGCGTCTTCGTCCGATTCTCAAGCAATTGATTGCCACCGCTCTTGGGCACTTAGATCAAGGATGGAGCTATACGATGGCGATCCCTCGTCTTGAGGTTCGATTGCGGCTCGCGTGCATGTGGCCAATTTTGATTGGTCTCCGGACGCTTCAGCAGTTGTCTGTCTCACCGCATATCCTCGATCCAACTACTCCGTCAAAAGTCTCTCGTGGGGACGTGTATCGAATTATGGCGCTGACAACATTATCTGGTGGATGTGGATCTGTCGGAACAGCCTATTGGGGCTATCTGCGAAAACGTGTGGTGTGAGGGGGTCTGTTGAGTTGATCAGGTGTTCTCGGACACGATCGTTCAAGGCGGGCATGGAACGGGGTGTTGGACTATGGCTTGTGAGGCATAGAGGCCCAAGAGTGTTGCTGACAGGTGTCCTCGGACACCATCGTTCAAGGCGGGCATGGCAACGGGGTGTTGGACCATGGCTTGTGAGGCATAGAGGCCCAAGAGTGTTGCTGACAGGTGTCCTCGGACACGATCGTTCAAGGTGGGTATGGCAACGGGATGTTGGACCCTGGCTTAAGAGGCATAGAGGCCCAAGGAGTGTTGATTACAGGTGTCCTCGGACACGATCGTTCAAGGCGGGCATGGCAACGGGGTGTTGGACCATGGCTTGTAAGGCATAGAGGCCCAAGGAGTGTTGCTGACAGGTGTCCTAGTCCTGAGGTGGAAGAAGGACTTTTTCACCCTTTCTAAAGACGGTGTAGATGGCCTGAGTCGGGCAGGCGTCTAGGCAGAGCCGACAGGATTCCATACAACGGGACGAATCAAATTTAAAGGGAGGGGTTGAGAGCCATGCGCCGGTTGGACACACGGGAATACACACGGCATTATGGGTACAACGGTCTGGGTGACGAACGAGGTGATCTCTAGTTACCATCATGGGAGTGACTCCTTCAAATAAACCCTGGGAAAACAGTTCGAACATATTCATGACAGGACACCTGTAATAAGGATAGTCGGTACTCAGTAACAATTTTGAAGAACATTAATGTATCAGAGCCACAAAGACTTAGCTATTCCGTGTCCTGAATCTATCAACAATGATCACTTTCTTGAACCGCCTTTTGTTCCCAGTTTTGTACTAATGTTCGGATGTGATCTTTTAATTCAGGTATTTGCTCTAGATTATTCGTGATGGCGCCAAGAATATTTTCCAT
>BQIY01000047.1 GCA_021604265.1 Nitrospirales bacterium | reverse complement strand
TAATCGTGAGCGTATCAGCCGTATCCTTAATTTCAAACACCAACGCTGTTCCGTCGCGTGCGACCCACAGATCATCAGGTGTCAGCGTCCCGCCAAACTCGATCGTATCGGAATTCGCATGCAGGATACTCACGAAACTGTCGGACACCGTATCGTGGCCATAGCCACGATCAAAGACATAGACGTCATTTCCAGAACTTCCTCGCAGATCATCATTTCCCGCTCCGCCATCCAGACGATCACTCCCGACGAATCCATAAATATCATCGTCACCACTGGTCTTGGCATCAGCCAGCACCTGTTGCTTCAGATCATTGATAAAGAGCGAGCTGTCTGACCCTTCAAAATACAACTCTTTGAGACTATTAAAATTAATGCTGCCGGCGAAGTACCCTTCGATGGTCAACATGGATCCGTCCGTGAGATGGACCGTCACCGTGTTGGAATTACCCTGCCGCGACAGGGTGATGTCATCAGGTGTCAATGCCCCGGTGAAGATGACCTTGTCATCATCACCGCTAAAAATACTGGTACGGGCTTCACGAATCGTGTCATGCCCATAGCCCAGCCCAAAGATATACGTATCGTTTCCGTCACCACCAGAGAGATAGTCATTCCCGCCGCCGCCGTCCAGCAGATCATCTCCAACAAACCCGTAGATCGTATCATCGCCGCTTGTTTTAGAGTTTGACAGTAAGGCTAATCGAATATCATTCATGAATAACGAGGAGTCAGAACCTTCGAAATAGAATTCCTTCAGACTATTAAAATTGACCCCGCCAGCAAAATAGCCTTCGACGGTGAGCGTCGATCCATCGGTAAGATGAATGACAAGGTTATCGGAATTCCCCTGCCTCGACAGGGTGATATCGTCCGGTGTCAGCGCACCCTTGAAGATCACTTTGTCATCATCACCACTAAAAATACTCGTCCGTCCTTCGCGAATCGTGTCATGCCCATACCCCAGACCAAATATATAGGTATCGCTTTCATCACCGCCGGAAAGATAATCATCGCCCGCACCGCCATCCAAGACATCTTCCCGCGCAAACCCGTAGATCACATCATCGCCATCGGTCATCTTATCTTCCAACACGCGCCCCATCACCTCATGCGCTGACAACGACACCATCGTGTCATCGACCAGGAATTCAAACTGTTCAATCCGGTCAAACCAACGGACGCCAAAGACCCCGGTGTATGTAGCCGTGAACTGCCCGCGAGCGGTGAGGGTATCAGTGGCTGATACTCGAACGATCAACTCGTCACTATTCCCATCTCGATCGAATGTGACCTGGTCTAAATCCACATCCTCGCCAAATTGAATGGTATCCGTCGCACCAGAGAGGATATTGCCTTGATTGTCTTCGACCACATCATGACCATAGCCAAGATCGAAGAGATACGTATCGTTTTCGTTGCCCCCGGAGAGATAATCATCGCCCGCACCGCCGTCCAATACGTCTTCACGAGAAAACCCATAGATGACGTCGTCGCCGTCAGTCCTGCCATCCTCCAACACGGTCCTCATCACATCTTCCGCCGTGAGCGTCACTGTTTCGCCATTCACGTGAAACTGGAATTGTTCAATTCGGTCGAACCAGCGAGTCCCAAACGACCCGGTATACGTGGCATCAAATTGACCTTTTACCGTCAGCGAATCAGCAGCCGAGACGCCCACAACCAAGTCACTACTGTTGCCATCTCTTGTAAACGTCACATGGTCAAGATCCACCCCCGCGCCAAACCGTACGGTATCCGTTTGCCCGGAAAGAATGTTGTCCAGATTGTCCTCGACCACATCATGGCCATAACCGAGATCGAAGAGATACGTGTCGTTTTCGTTGCCGCCGGAGAGATAGTCATTGCCTGCGCCGCCATCTAACACGTCTTGATAGTCAAACCCGTAAATCGTGTCATCCCCGTCCGTTTTCTGTTCCGCCACCACTTGCTGCAACACGTCAAACCATTGCAGCGCGGTCCCGTCGGCAAAGAGCAGATATTCAATCCGGTCAAACCATTGCGTGCCGAACGAACCGGTATAGGTCGCATCGGCAAACCCCTGAAGTGTCAGCGTGTCGCCTGTTTGATCAAGCGTCACCACAATGTCGTGGGAAGAACCGTCACGAGACAAGACAATATCGTCCGGGGTAATATTCTCGCCAAATACCAGAAAGTCCGGATCATCCACCAAGACATAGGTCAAGCGGTCATGCGCGACATCATGACCGTACCCTTCATCGAAGAAATAGATGTCCCCGCCATCGCCGCCGGACAGATAATCATCGCCCGCGCCACCGTCCAGGTGATCGGACTCCCAGGTCCCCGTAATAGATTGATCGGTATCCAAGGGACGCGACACCGCCTCGGCAATATCAAACGCCCGCCAGACCGTCCCATCGGCAAAAATAATTTCGTTGATTCCACGATCCGGATTGACATTGCCGCCAAACAAATGCGGCTTTTCCCCGATGAAGTGTTCGAGAATGCGCAGTTCGTTCGCCGAATTGTCGACGGTGGTAATCACCAAATCAATCCCGTCACGTGTAAAGACCAACTCATCGGGGGTATAATGTGCAAACCTCAGCATGTCCTCAGAGTTACCGGTTAACGGCGCTTCGTAATCATCAATAATGTCATTCCCAAAATCACGACCCACCACATACACGTCATGCCCGCGCTGGCCTTTTAAGACCTGATCGCCTGCGCCGAGATAGAAGAGATTCTGCCCGTCATCTCCCACAACCTCCCCGTTCCCTACAACGAGCATGTCTCCGGGAATACCTAAATCGATCGCCGCGGTCCTCAGGTCAATCGCCAATCCGACATTCTCGTAGGCGGCCACAATATTGGTGAACAGGAATGAATACGAAGGCGTCAGATGGTCGTCGCCAAAGCGTTGAAAACTCTCACCCATCACATCCAGAATTTCCTTCCAATCCTGCAGCCACGCAGAATCTCCACTGGAGTCACCAGGCGCATCGGCAAAAATAGCTTCAAACGTCGGCACCAAATCCCGATTCGTCGTGGCTTTGATGCGATCGAATTCGACCTGGTACTCAAGCCCGACAAAGTAGGATTGCAGCGGCCCCTGCATCGCGAGTTTTACGGCCAGCGCATCCATGCGTTCAATCATAAATTCAATCGTGCCTTGGAGTGCGGCAATCGCGGCATCGTTGCCTGCCTGAACGCGTTCAATCGCAATCTCTTCCCCCATGAACCGTTCAAGAAATTCAATCTGCCGTCCCTCAATCGTTTCCCACGCGCCTTCAGCAGCCGGAAGGAATTCCAGAATGTCATCGAGAGTCGGCTGAAGAATCGCGACCCCATCAGCATCACGCACCGCCGTACCGCTCGCCAGCGCCCAACTCCCATCCACATTTTGCACGGCAAAATCTTCAATCACCGTCGCGCCCGGCGTGCGGTGCACAAAGGCATGCACATCGGGTTGAGCCGGCGGTGGATTGTTCGGGTCAACGGGCTCAAGGCCCTGTTCCGGCACCGCCGCCGCCCAGGCTTCCAGCACCGGAATCGTTCGTTCTCGCAAAAGGTCTAACTTCGGCGTATTGAGCGTCGGCAACACGGTTTCTAAGGTTTGCTTGAGATTGCCCGATGCCTCCAACGACATCGCCACCTGCAGGTCATTCAACGTCCCATGCCCCTTGAGGTTGGGCAAATGCGCCACATTGGGATCAATCGTCGTCTCCCCTAACCACTTCGAGTCGTAATTGTTAATTTTGAATTTGATGTCCGAAATTTCTTGAGTTGTGCCATCAGTGCGAGTAAAACTCCCGGTTTCGGCCACGAGATTATTGGCGTTGGTCTCACTACTAGGTGTCGCCGTGAGTGAGATGGATTCAATTCCCGCTTCCGTCAGTGTTGACAGTTCCCCCTCATCCGCCTTGGCATTTTGATTCAGGTCCTGCCAGATACGCAGGTCGGAGAAGATGGTATCGTTTTCGTCAATCACACCGTCGGCATTGGCATCATGTTCCGCCAGTTCGTCAAAGCCTGAGGTCGTCGGCGACCCAAACAACTCACGAATATCATCAATCTCGCCATTGCCATTCAAGTCATGCACCAGCAAGCCATCATCACTCTGCACCCACCCGGTCTGTTCCGCAAAGCCATCACCGTCTAAATCAAAGAGTGGCGACTGCGTCGTCCGCGCGGTCAACTCCAGTCCATCACCATCGAGATCCAACACCAGTGGATCGACGCCGGAAAAGTACGACTCTCCCGTCATGGCCTTCATATAAAAACCAAAGAAGGTTTCAAAGAAATCAAACAGCCCTTGACTCCAGCCTTCCCAGCCTTTGCGCGCTTCAACCTCAATCTCAAAGACTAAAATCCCCGCTGTCCGTTCACTAAACGGCACATCCGGATCCACCTTGGCATTCGCCACAAACATATTCCGCGAACCAAGCAAATCGCTCTCGATCACCAACTCCCCATCTGTATTTTTGCCATAGCGAAGAGAGCCGATGGAATTGTACGCCCACGGCGACTCCGACTGCTTATTCTTCACCCCGCCGGTGAGATCCCATAAGCCCAAGAACGAAATCCGATCTTCTGGGGTGGCATCCGCAATGAGGGTATTGCTGGAGATGATAAACGTGTCCTTACCGGCATCCCCTTGCACTTCCGCGCCAAAGGTTGTGGAAAAAATGGTATCGTCACCCGCTCCACCGAAGATTTTCGTGCCCTGCCCGCCGAGTGAGAAAATGACATCATCATCGTTCCCTCCAGTGAGCATAGCCCCATCAGGATTAATCGCCACGATAAAGTCGTTATGATTGCCACCATCCGCTCGCACCCCATCAGGGCCGATAACCAGATAATCTTCACCATCATTGCCATAGATCTCTTCAAGAAGACTATGAAAGGCATACGCTCCAATGTTTTTAATCTGGAGGTCTGAGCTTGGCCCATCACCAATCCGACCAATCTCTTGACTGTCCTTAATGATTTCGAAATTCTTGAAGGAGACATCGCCAATAGTGACTTCAGACCCAGCCTTTTCTTCAGTATTCAGAGGCCTCAAAAATTCGGTGAAGTCGAGTGTATCTTTGCCGTCCCCTCCATCAATCTCCAGCTTGCCTGTCGACAACGCATAGTTCGCCGCATCAAAGACTTCATCCCCACCATTGGCGATCACGGTATCGCCGACTGATGTCCCGACAATTGTTTCAATGGAATAGAGATAATCCGTAGCATTGTACCCGTCGTCGGAGACCCACACAGGATGCTTGCCTTCGAGTGCATTCCCTGAGTTCAAATCGAAGCGAACAGTAATGCCCCCAGGTGTCGGCGCACCACGATCCCCTTCAGAGTAATCAGCAGTATCCTCACCATCTGCTGCGACCAGCAACATATGCTCCCCGCCATGCAGCAGATCATCTCCGCTCCCCCCAAAGAGCGTGTCATCAGCATCACCGCCTAATAAAATATCTTGACCCTCTAGGCCATAGAGACGATCCTTCCCGTCTCTGCCGAGCAACATATTATTATCCTTATTACCCTTTACCTGATCGTCGCTGCCTAACCCCACAAACAGACTAGTTGTATTGGGGTCTGAGGTATCATCGCCAGCTTGAGGTTCTTCGAGTTCCACCACCAGCAGATCAGTGCCGAGCGCGAAATCAATCCGATTCATCACACTGGAATTCGTGACGGTATTGTCCCCATATAACCGCTGCATGCCATCCAACAACACTGCCGCCGCGGGATCCTGGGCAAAGAAGTTATCCAACATACGTTGAATGCCTTTAACCTCGACATCTCTGTTCGTATCCGTCCCTCCGAGGTTCCAGAGCTCCTTGGTCAAATCAGCTTTGAGAAGACGCCCACTGGCATCTATACTCAAAAAGCCCTTTTCGGGTTCTTGGCTCGCATGTTCTGTGTAGTCCACTTCATTGAGCGCCATCTGCCCCGCAAACTGGACCATGGCTTCCGATAATCCGGTAACGGGATCAAAATATCCCGTTGGAGTCTTGCCTTCTGTCACCAGTTTTCCCAGCTCATCAGCATCATCAAACAAGGCTCGAATGCCCGTGTTGCCATAAATCAACCCGTTCCCTTCTCCATCCTTTTCTAAGGCTGAATAGGCTATGGCTGCCAATTGTTTGTACGCTGCAGAATAGTGGCCATTAGTGCCCTCTACATCAAAACCAGCTTGTTGCGCCACATTATTGTCAAACATGGCATTGATCAGATCAGGGCCAATGTTCGCCCAGTCCAAATGTGCATGCCCCTGACCATAGATTAGTGTCGTTAGGAGGGCCTGCGAATGCAGATCAACTGGATTTCGAAAAGCGGCATTGCTGTCGTAATAAGTGGTAGGAGTAGATTGGAACACGCGACCAACGGTCAGGATATCGAGAATTTCCCCTGTCACGGCATAGCTTTGCAAATTCGTACTAATCAACGGTGCAAATGGATCCTCATCGTTGTAAAAATCTTCTCTGAGCTGATCCCACACAGCGCCTCCAGTGTCAGCATGCCCATAAGCAGCTTCAGCCGCGCGCTCAAACGGCATGCTGTTAAAGACTGCAGCATCCTCGTGATACAACGCGCCAATGAAGCCAGCAAGCCCACCGCCTAGCGAATGCCCCGTTAAGGCAGCTGAGCCAGTCAGCGGATCACTAGTCTGCGTCCCAGTCACCGCCTGATAAAACTCGGCAGCCAAGCGGGCCTGCTCACTCGTGCCCGAGCCTGCTCCGGTCCCATAGCCATTCCAAAAATCTCCCCCTTCATCACTCCACGGCAAGGTCGCTAAGCTATCCGTCCCCCGATACGAAATGATCGTCTCGCCATTCCATTCATACGACACGGCATAGAAGCCAGAGGCTTCGTCAACACGATTGGGATCATTCGGATCAGCATTTAATATTGCTGAATCCACTCCAATGGTGGCTGCTCCAATCTCTGTCCCTAAGAGTACAATCCCTGGATTGTACCCACGGTTATAAGAGTCCATTGCTACAATTGCGTACATAAGTTCATTTGAAATTGCCATGTTATCTCCTCACAAAACTCCATTTTCCAAGAGCATATAATGGATCACCATATTTACGATTTACATTGCCACCAATCGGAACTGTTAAATTGTTCCACCACCCCAACACACTACCCACCTTCCCCTCTGTCACCGGCTCATCAGTGATTTCCAAAGTAATGCGCTTGAGTGAGACGCCCGGGCCGAACGTGGCGGCCAGGTTATCTGGATCTACCTGCTTCACCGTCTTCGGATCAGTGATATCCGTGAACGTCACGAGCAGAGGATAGTGCGAGTGTGGAATGTCTTGCTTCAATCTTGATTTCGACAAGACGGCAAAACGTTCGATCCCTCGTGGTGGCAAACGGTCTTTAAAAATGTTGACGGCATTCGTTTGAGGACCACTATCGGGAGGACCGCCTGACAGCAGCGCAAACAGGTACCGGGGTCCTGGCAACTCCACAAAAGCCGCTTCGCCTCGCGCCCCAAACTGCAATGGATACCCTAAGCCCTGAGTGATCGGATCACTTTGACCGACATTCACTCTCACGACACTGGAGCCGGTATACAGTTGACCATCGACTTCCACCTCTACCGTCATCTTCTGATGCCAGGTGTACGGGATCAAGAAATCCTTGCAATAGGCCAACGTCCCCACAAGTAATACCCCTACGATAACCAGTCCCCGCTTCATCGGGCCCACCTCGCCACGCCGAACCTCTTCCTTCCATTAGCCCTTAAATACGTCAGCTTGCATGATGAACTCTCGACTACATTCTCTTGTCCCTGTCTTTCCCTGACCATGCTTGGCTCATCCATGAGACAATTCCTCCCTGTTATTCATGTTTTCCTCACGTCAGGGCTCGCAGCCCACTTCACCTACATTCCGCCATAGACCACACAGGCCTTGAGCTCTAAGCCTGTCATGAGCTTGGGTGTCGGAGGGTTGAAACATCATCAACTCTCCGCTACCTACTCATTTGCAACCTATCGTCATACTTTTGCCGATTCGGCTTCCGTAGCTTCCTCATTCGTTGGTGCCACGGGCTGTTCCAGAAAATACTTCTTTAGTACCTTGCCCTTAAACACGGTCTCTTCTAATTTCATCACTAACGCCTGTCCCGCTTCTTTAGGCGCGACCACGGCTAACAGCCATGGGATATCGCCGCTCTTCCACTCTTGAGGCGCCAAGCGGAATGGGATCTTCGCTTCTTTCTGTGCTTCCAATTTCTTATCCACATCTTCAGAGACATACGCCCACATGGCCAATCCCAACGGAATCGTGAGCCCGTCTTGATCTTTCAGTTTACCGCGAATACTCGTCACTTGATTGGTCATCAAGGCGGGAATGACCAACCATTCCAGATCCGCCAAGCTCATATGCCGATAAATCGGCGATCGACTCAGCAAGGCCACGATCTCGCCAAAGGCCAGGGCGGTCTTATTCACACGCGCCTGCGCATCTCTCCCAGTGGCCTGTTCCTTGTTCACCGTGTCGTTGCTCGTCCTATTGGTTGTCGCTTCATCATTGGCTGCCTTGTGGTCGTTCATGTGAGATTCGACATGGAGTTCAGATGGTGTCGTCGCTGTGCTCATCGTGTGTGCTCCTTATTTCGTTAAAAGTTATAATCGGGTCTTCTCCTGCGTGACGTGCTGTCCGCCATACTCCAGATCATCATCCAGGATCGTGTCCCCCATTCACCATCCCCCATTTGAAGGGAATGTGACAGAGAGCAACAAGCAAGATTTTCTTGCGACTCTCACAACCCGCACAAACACGACACAACCGTCGAAACCTGCCCCCCCTCGATAACACATTATCCATTCTCTCCCATCAACCATCACACAATCTTATCCTCTCAAGCGTAGCATACTTATGCCCTAAAGCCTTTCCCCCAAACTTACACAGATAAATCGAGTCTGACCCTTAAAATACCAAAGAAAAATGACCCCTTTCCTAATGGCATCTCGCATTTTCGCATGATCAGTACTGCCTCCTTCTAATGAGGCCGTCCCTGCAGCGTCAGCGATTTCGTTATCAAATAAAGCCTGAAACAGAGGTTCGATGATTGGAATAAAATTCAATTCGCTCACGCCGTTGGCGACATACTGCTGCTCAGCATACTTCCCAATCGCGGTGAGCGAGATACTGTGGGCAGCAATGGCGCCAACGACACCGTCTAGCCCTCCCATAAATGGAAGCAAATTTTCCAAAATAGTCGTTGATGGCGTAGCGGCAGAACGCGCGGATTCTGCTAGTTCTCCGCTGAGATGAAAGGAACTGTAGTTGGTCAAGTGGGCGCTGATAGCTGGAATATCATTTAACGAAATGCCCATGGCCGTGAGTTGAGCCTCCGCAAAGGCCACCGTATTAAAAGTACCCATATTGGGCAAATCAATGATGTCCGTGTTAGCCTCCGGCGTATCCTTGACCGCAAGGTATCGTTCGAGCAGTAATCGAAAATTTTGGACCGCTGGGAAGAAATCAATCGGCGCAAACGCCACAACCTCCTGACTGTTGAGTGCTCCAACAAATCCAGCTAAAGCTCCACCAAGTGAATGACCGGTCGTGGTAATGGCCGTAGACCCAATGGAATCGGACACCGCATGAAAGAATTGCGAAGCTAAATGCACTTGGGCTTCATCAAAATCATCGTTGAACGCAATGGGGTAATCCACCAATGGCAACTCAAAAAGTAATGAATCCGTCCCCCGATAAGAAATGATCGTCTCGCCATTCCATTCATACGACACGGCATAGAAGCCGGCGTTTACTTCTGGACTATTTGGAGAGGTCTCACTTTGTTGAGTTACTGTTGCTGTCCCTATTGAGTTTCCTTCATAAACAAGACCAGGGTTATAGCCTCGGTTGTAAGCATCCATGGCCAAAATGGCATACATTAACTCATCAGATGGCGTATTCATTTCTTTCCTCCGATTTTAAATTCTCCTGTTCCTATTAAGTCGGAAAAATTCTCACTCGAAACAGGACAGGCAACGCATTTCTTCCCATTTAATCGAAACCCTTTTTGCCTATAATCCCAATACCACCTCAACA
>BQIY01000046.1 GCA_021604265.1 Nitrospirales bacterium | reverse complement strand
CAGGGAAAAACCCTATTGGCACATGAGGTGGAATGCCCGCTATAGGCTGTAGTAATGTCCCATCTCCACCTATACAAATAAGTGACGTCCAAACGTCTCCAAATTCCCCCACATACTCTCTGATATATCCACCTGAAGCTTGTGTGTGTATGACATGATAGCCATGATGTCCAAGGTACTTCACGAGTGCAGCAGCGTTTCGTTGAGCCTCTCTACGTCCGGAGACTGGATTATACAGAACAAGCGTGTTTCTGGGAGAAAACAAGTCTTTGGCTGGCATTATACTTCTATCATTTTATAAGACACGGCTTATCCACCAAGCATACACAACCACTTCGCAGCATGGACTGTAAAAACAGAAAAAATTTAGGAAAATACAATTTGCATAAAATGATTCATTATTAAAAGGTCGCTGTTGTCTTCGAGAGATAGGAGAGTCCACTTCTATAATGACCCAAGATATTTCTAAGCGAATTGACAGGTATACGTAGGATATAAGCCAATATGCTCGCCATCACACATGTGTGGTGGCCACAAAATTATGGTCGATCAAGTCGTCACTGACCATTTTGGATCATTCGGGATTGAGTTTTTGATGCGAAGAAGAAGATAGACAAACAACATGCCCAATATGAGTGGAGAAATAGGAATTCCCAATGCATTCAGCAGTATCACGCCAATCGGAAGAAACCAAGAAACCCCTAAGAGCACAGACTCTCCAGAAAGAAATCCATGACTGTTGGCATGCAAAATAATCATGATAATGGCAGCGGATAAAATGGTCATGTCATAATTATGTGCATAGGGAGAAGCCAAAAAAACAGCAATAGATACCAGGGCAATACGAAGTTCAGGGATAGCCGTATGCCTGACCCCCCAATACGTTCCAATCATAACACCTACCAATATAATAATTTGAAGCCAGTATATCATTCCGATATCAAAGTCAAGAATTCGTCCACTCATAAATACCGTAGGCATCATATACATTAAGAAGCCTGTCCCTGATTCCAAGATGACCGCATTGTTGTTAGTCGTCACCGTTAAGTAGAGATGCCAAATCTCAGATCCATGAAAGAACAAGCTTGTGAGCACAAGAGAGAGAATAGTGATGCCCGCACTAATCAATGGCTTCCATTGACGCATTGCGAGTAAGACAACTGGAATAAGTATTCCAAGATGTGGTTTGTAAGACAGAAACCCAAACAACATACCTGCGATGAGAGGATATTTTCGAAGACATAATAAGCCTCCAATAAAAAGAGCACCAGACAAAAATCCATTCTGTCCAGTCAAAATGTTTACAAATGTCGCTGGTGCAAGAAGCAGGAGTATGATGCATGGACCACGAATTCCATGCCACCACAAAATTGCGGCAAACATTCCAAATGTGACAACATTCCAAAGAATATAGGCTGATTGATATGGCAACCAGGACAGTGGGATAAGATAAAAAAGGAAATGGGGTGGATAGGACCATATTCGAAGCTGATATTCATGCCCTAATAATGCCGTTTGAGCTTGATGAAATTTTTGATAATCAAAAATCTCCATTATTCGATCATTAGAATTTAAGATAGAGGCAGTCCAATAATTGATAAAATCTGCACCCAGAGGATCATGTTCAAAAAAATGTGTCTCATGACTAGGCGCAATATATTGGGCAAAGATGAGTCCTTCCAGCAACAAAGAAGCTCCTATCAAGATGACAAAGATCACTGAAGGATTTCTTGTGTCACTCGTCATGCGTCACGTCCTGTTCACTACTCCATAGTTTCATACCGTTCTTTCATATTGTTGAAATACGTCAGCACCACAAAATGATTTTTTGAACCCTATCCTTCAGGCATCGACCAATATCCAGAAGAACTTAATCCTCACAACGATCGACACTCAACAACTCGAAGGCAAAGGTAGTCTCGAAACTATTTAAGCCACACGAATATGAACTCGCCATGGTGTCTGAAAAGAACAAGTGAGAATGGGAGGAAAGATATCGTGGGGGGCTCAGGAAGCCCCGTTTCGAGGCCGATTCACTTCAGTCAGTCTGGCATAGGCTTTAGACGCGGCATGGCTTTTGGGGTAGGTGCGAACGAGTTGACGAAACATTGAACGCGCGGCTTTTTTATCATGAAGACCTAAATGAGAATACCCAATTTTCAATAACGCGGCGGGCACCTTCTCACTCGTCGGGTACCTGCTCATAACCCGTTCAAACTCTCGAATAGCTTGGCCGTACTGCCGTTGTCCATAATAACACTCACCTAACCAGTACTGGGCATTTGAGGCGAGGGAAGATCGAGGATACTCCTGAAGAAATTGACGAAACCCCTGAAAAGCACCAAGCAGATCGCCCGCTTGCAACCGTTCATACTGTTGCCGATAGACGGCCACTTCATGGTCGGTTGGTGCGGCATTCTGCTGAACTTGTCGAGGTAATGATTGGCGGGGCACAATTTTTGACCGATCCAACACTTCCAGTGACGCTTGAGTTGTATGTTGTTCAAAGAGCCGATCTCTTACATCCATAGAAGCCAAAGGTTGATCCAGGTCAGTCTCCTCAGCCTGAGGAGGTGAAAGACTGGCAAGCGACTGCCGAAGATCTTGAGCAGGAGTTGGGCTTGCAGTGCTCGAAGGAACAGCAGGACGTTCCGGATGTGAAGAAACTTTTCCAGACAGTGATCGATTCTTGACGACTTGTGCCAGTGTCCGCTCATGCTGATCGAGTCGATCGGCAAGGGTTTGACTAACCTGCTCAAATGCAGAAACCACACTATCCACACTCTGCTTCATTTGCTCCCAATTAGCTTGCGCAACTTCGTTATTGCCATTCTGCGCACTCGCCAAACTGACCAACTGCGTATCGGTTTTGACTAATTTAGCTTCCTGATCCACGAGCGCCTGACGAACCATGTCCAACGCGCCTTTAAAATCAACAAGTGAGGTTTGAAATTCAGAAACTTTTTGAGCTTGTGAAGTAAGCACCTCATTTTGCTGTTGAATTTGCTGTTGTAATTGTTCGACCCCGGAACGTAAATTCTTTTCACGCTCCTGGGCCTCTCCTCGAGACTCCACAACTTCTTGACCAAGTTGATCCACTTGCTTCGTGATCGATTGCAAGTGATGTTCGCTTTGATCAATCGCCCCGCGTACTTCAAATAAATCGCCATCTTTAATCGTCGTCACTTGATCCATCACTTCGGCACGCGCGACAAGCAGCTCTTGGATCTCAGCCCGCTGCGTGGTAATAATCCCATTAGCCTCCTGAAGAGCCTGATTGGCATCTTCCACGGCCTGCTGCAGGTCAACTTTACTCTTGTCTAACTTCGTGATTCGAGCATCAAGGTCACGCTTGATGCGAACCACATCTGCCTGTTGTGCAACGCATCCGCTGCTCAGCAAACAAGAAACGATGACCAATACGGCCGAACATGTTCTCTGGGTATTATTCACAAATCTACAGACCATTTCTCTAGGCAAACAATGATATTAAAGTAACAGAAGTTTAATCGATCCATTCATTCCGATCAGTATCCCACGGCCTGGCATCGGCAACCTTGACTCCAAGTAAAAAATGGGCACGCCGATTTTGCTGAAAACAGGACTCAGCGCCTCCACGACACAATGGATTATCTTTTCCATACGTCATGACCGTCAACTGGGAAGACGATACCCCAAGGCTGGTTAAATATTTCTGCACTCGCAATGCACGCTTTTTCCCTAAAATATAATTGTAGGCTCGAGTCCCACGCTCATCACAATGCCCTTCAATCGTCACCGCATTGGCTGGATTTGACCGTAGAATCTCAGCATTGTTCATCAAGGCCTGCTTGGCTTCATCAGTTAATTCCCAGCTATCTAATTCAAAAAAGACATCATGAAGACCTGAACGGTCGGAGAGTAATTCGGCTTGTCGCCGCTGATTCCAATATTGTCTAGCCAGATCAGTTGGCGAAAGCGGTTTAATGTCCGCATCCCCTGTTTCTAAGGACTCCTGCGAGAATAACCCGTCTGAATGGGAAGACTGGTTATTAGGAATTCCTCCTGGACCAAAACCGTCAAGCCCGCTGCCAGTACGTGACAACTCATCAAGAGAAGAAAGTCGACCAGAATTTTCGTCTTGCATATTGCTCTTTGTAACTTTGTGACCATGACCGGTTGCATGAGTTGAACGATGACTACACCCGCTTACTAATAAGATCATCGAAAGAAGTATGACAATAGTTACGAGTGATCGGTAATACACGCCTTGCTGCTTCATGCCAGTCACGCTCCTTTCATTACTCTTCGAATAGACCTCTAAGAGATATTTCGCACTAAGAATCGTACAAATCACCTAGCCATGCAATTACAAGACCAAGTAGATGGTGCAAGAGAACTCTATCATGTTCCTAATAGATTCCCTGTAACCATGGCTCACTGCCGACAAATCCATCACACGCGCAACAACCTCAAAATTTATGGAGATTTTCACAAAAAACACTTGTCGACCAACAACATAATGAGAATTCCGTTTTGTTCGGCATAAAGAACACCACAGAACAACCCTACGATGAATGTGCCCCCAAAAGACTGTCTTAAGCAAAAAGATTCAATTGAGATACTTTGGAATACCCACAGATGAAGGACATGGGGCCGAAGCATTTTTTCAACATCAGTGGTATTTCTCCAACGCACCCAAGACCCACGCGACGCCACACGTCGTCTAAGGGAAACACACGAAATCTGACGGAGAAAAACTCAGGAAGGATTCGTGCAAACGAAATGTAGGGAGAAAGAGACAGGAAACTCTACGAGGCACCCGGAACACACGAACGGGCACCGCCTGATGAAAAAGCCCATGCCTGCCCACCCAGCTCCTTCGCTTTATACATAGCGCGATCAGCTTGACGAAGAAGGTCTTCAGGCTCCACGGCATCAACGGGAAACAGGGCGATGCCGATGCTCGTCCGTACCTGGATCATGTGACCATCAATAGAGATAGGGTCAACGACGCAATCTAAGATTTTCTGTGCGACATGCTGGGCGTCATCAGCATGTTCAAGATCTTGGAGAATCAAGGTAAACTCATCACCACTTAAGCGGGCAACGGTATCAGTCGCACGCACACAGCGAGCTAGACGTTCCGCAACCATTTTTAATAACTGATCACCCGCCCGATGTCCATATTCATCATTGACGCGCTTGAAACAATCCAGGTCAATAAAAAACACAGCGAGGAGGCGTTGATGACGTCGAGCCTGAGCTAAGGCCTGTTCAAGCCGGTCCTGAAACATCACTCGGTTGGGAAGGTCCGTGAGCGGATCATGATAGACCCGATGAATAATTTGCGTTTCGGCCTCCTTTCGACTCGTAATATCTTGAAGAATAGCGACGATGTTTGACACGCGGCCATCTTCATTCAAGAGCGGAGTCAGCACTTCCTCTACCGTATACTCTCTGCCATCCTTTCGAGTCGCAGTCGATTCAACCTTCCACGACTGAGCTGGCAATTCCTGCTTAGCCGCCCGCTTCAATAACAATCGAAACGGCTTAGATTGTGAGGAAGGCAGGACCGTCCCAATGACTTCTGCGACTTCGTAGCCACTCATGCGGCCATACGCATCATTCACCCACTCAATGCGCCCCTCCGGATTGGTGATGCAGACGGCATGCTCGGCATAATTCAACGCTTTACCCTGAAGACGCAAGTGATCATAATTTTGAGAGACAAACATCGCTTTACTGATATGTAAACCGAGTTGCTCCAGCCAACTGACAATACTGGGCTCAAATTCATCTGGGTGATGCGAACAGATCGTTAAGACGCCCAATACCCGCCCATCGATTGACAATGGGACAACAATCTGTGAGTGAAACCCCTGCGTGCGAAGCCATTGCACACCTGGCAGGTCACTCGTATCGTCACACTTCAGTAATTGGGTGGTCTTCTGTTGGATCGCTTGATTGACGACACTCAGCGGCTTATCCAAATCATTTAATCGTTCGAGCCGTTGCAAGGACGTCACACACGAATCCCCGTCATGAGCAAAGGAACACATCGAACCTTCAGCTTCTTTGGTCCCAATCCACACCAATGGATAACCGAAGGTCTCAACTAAGCGACGACAGAGAATAAACAACGCTTGCCGGACGGTCATACCTGAGAGGAGTAGTTGTATCAGTTCATTAGAAAATTCTTGTGCGATGATCCCATGTCGATGCTCGGTGACATCCCAGAGCAGCCAGTGCGCACCAACTAATTGCCCATTGGTATCGCGAAGAGCTGACAATGTACACACAACCGAACGGGGAGATTGTGAGTGCGGAAACACCTGAAACTCTCCTTGCCAATTTTGCACATTGCCATTTAACGCTTGCAGATGGTGCAAAAGATTCGTCCAGCTCTCTTCACTCATCATATTTGACAAGGGATGGCCCATCAGCTGTTGCTGAGTCAGGTGAAACAGCCGAGCCGCCTGTTGATTGGCCATGTGAATGATGCCATCAGAGGAGGTAACAATATGGCTATCAGGAATACAGTTTAAGATCTCTTGTACGGGCTGACCAAAGGAAAGAGAAGAGCCATTTCCCTCAATGTGAAATGGGCCATGGGACAACAATTCTTGGTCGGAATCTGGCGATTGAGGGACCTGTTTTAAAACCAATTCTAATTGATTGCAGGCCAAAGTGAGGGATTCTTCCAAAGACGAAGAGAATGGGACATCCTGGGACTCCAATACCTGAAGAAGCCGGGAAAGCCTTGCCTTATATTTATCCAAGGAAGAAATATGCATCTGATGACTCATATCAAACGTGCAGATATCTCATAGTAGTATCTATAGGCTTCGCGTGACGATCCAAGTCAATACCCTATTGGAACTAGACACAACCACGTGTCATCGACTCCTGATTTTCGCACGTTATCAAAACCTTATACGATTCGGGACCAAACATCTACCTGAAGAATCATCGAACCGCACGAGAAGCCAAGGTCAGACGCCCGGCATCGACATCCTGCTGAGCTTGTGCATAACGTTCAGGAGTCCCAATATCAGACCAATATCCAGCATGAACATGCCCCATAATCATCGATCCACGTTCTAGTTCTGTCACATACGCATCAATAATGGATGAATAGCGGCCAAGCGGACAATGCGACAACACACGAGGATTCAGGATGTGGACTCCAGCAAACATGCGCTTTCGTATTTCAGAAGGATGACGGCCATCACACTGACCTTGCCCATTAATCCTCAACACATGATTGTCGTTCGTGGTTTCGACGACACCCCATTGTTCGACATGCGGATCATCGCGTAACACCATTGTGACCAGGGCCTGACTCAATGAATGAACCCTCTGGACCTCACCAATATCTAATTCCGTCAGCGTATCGCCATTCAATACGAGAACGTCTTCTCCTTGAAAAAAAGCCTCAGCCTCTCGCAGCCCACCACCCGTTCCAAGAATAACCGGCTCTTGCGAGTAGGATAACTGCATTCCCCACAAAGCTCCATCACCTAACTCCTGCTGAATCATGTGCCCTAAGTAATGGAGATTAATCATGACCTCATGAATACCATACTGCCGAAGGAGGAGAAGGTTCCAGACAATGAGAGGGGTTCCCCCAACAGGCAACAGTGGCTTCGGCAACGTATTTGTATACGGTCGTAATCGAGTCCCCAACCCTGCAGCAAGGATCATCGCTTTCATAAAGTTCAGTTACGATCGATTATTGCCATTCCGGCACATGAGGGGAGAGGTGGCTCAACAGAGTACGCAATTCAGGGTATTTCGTGAGATTTTTCTGTACATATCCTAATGTGCGGGGGATATCCGCAAGAAACTTTGAGTTCTGCTTGACGCGATCAATATAGACAAACCGACCCGCGGCCTTGAGATTTCGTTGAATACTTGCGTAATCGAACAGTCGGCGAAAGGCGACAGGATCATTGAGCAACAATTCACCCTGTTTTGCACGCCCCACGCCTGCGCACATCCCCTGAACATAGCGGTCAATCATTTGGTCTATCAAATGTTCCGGAAGGGCAATATAGGAATCTCGAAGCAAAGACGCCAAATCATAAGTCGCCGGGCCTAACAACGCATCCTGGAAGTCAATCACTCCCAATCGCTCTCCATCAATCATGAGATTCCGTGAATGATAATCACGATGCGTAAACACTCGAGGTTGCGCAACGAGATATTCAGCCATGGTTTGAAACACATCACGTATCTGACGAGCCGCAGCATCGTTCAACGGCTGCCCCTGACGAGCCTCGATACCGTATTCCAGAAAATGCTCAAACTCCCACATCAACAACGGAACATCAAAGGCCCGTCCGAAGGCGAGACAAGAAGATTGTTCATGTGACGTGGCACGAAGATGGATCTGCACTAACGTATCAATCGCCTGACCATAGAGTTGTTCAAGCCTAGCCGGATCTGCCGTTGAACAGGCTTCCCACAATGTTATATCTCCAAAATCTTCCAGATACAGCAACCCATCCGGCTCATCAAAATAGTATAAAGCCGGTACAGCTATATCGAGTGACCGTAGAAAGGTCAGAACATTCAAAAATGGAAGCTCGGTGAGGTCCTGGGGTGATCCGCTGACCGCTTCTTCCGACGCCTTAAACCCTTCAGGGTCGGCCAATTGCATAAGAATGAGGGAATCGACAGGAGCCTCTGCCAAGATCAATCGATAATAACGTCGATTGGAGGCGTCACCAGCTAAAGGATGACACTCAACACACTGTGCGGTAAATGGAAGATCAGCCTGAATCGTCTTCCGAAGCCGATCAAGATTGAGAGTAGAGGAAGGACGAAGAACATCATTCTTCATAGTGACGGATTATACGGTTGTTTGAAGGTTCTGTCACGAGGCAGACATATGAATGCCTCTAGTTGAGACATCAGGGACAGACCAACCCATCATCATTCTCAGAACAAGCGCTCAAAACCAATTACGACAAGAACGATGTGTAACGGGGAAACCGATTGTCACATTTCAACAAAACTTTCGCATTCTTTACTCGTCAAGAACCTTTCGCTTAGGTTTTTTCATATTTGGGCCGATACATATGTATACGAGTCAGTATCGTAACCATTCCATGTAATTACTACTTCACGGAGGAGGTGGGTGATGGACGTTGGAACAACAACACATGTGAGTTTTCCGCAACATCGAACGACAACCGCCATTGGCGATCGCGATGTCGGACAGAAGGGGGGATATTTTCGTCGCCGACCACGCGATAAAAAACCATCAACCCCCCAAAATTCAACAAACACATCTCAGCCCGGCAAGGATTCTCGACATACCATTGACATTCGAGTCTAGGAATTCTCGAAGTGTCTCTCGTCTAGCCGACTCTGCTTTTCTCGAATCGTTTCTTGCCAAAACCTCTGCGTGCAAAATGGTTTGAGAATTGCTTTCAAATTTATATCATTATGGCCTTATTGGCTTGGCTGAATATTGTATAAAAAGTTATGCGCCCTACTAGATATAGTATTTTGAGAAATTCACTGCTATAGTAAGCATCCATAATCATGGCTTATAAAAATATCGGCGACTACGGCATCATCGGAGATCTACACACGATCGCACTTGTGGGTCTCGATGGCTCTATTGATTGGTGCTGCCTCCCACATTTCGACTCTCCAAGTCTCTTCGGATCTATCCTCGATCACAAGGCTGGCGGACATTTTAAAATCGCTCCAGTACAGGAGGGAAACACCCGCCAGATGTACCTTCCTGAAACCAACATCTTACTGACTCGGTTCCTACAGGACGAGGGAGTTGGAGAACTCACCGACTTTATGCCCGTGGAATCCGACGAACCCGGTCTTCGGCCGAGACGGCATCAAATCATTCGAATGGTGTCAGTCGTTCGTGGGCAAGTTCGGTTTCGTCTGGAATGTGAGCCAGCCTTTAACTACGGTCGCGATACGCATACGGCTGAAATCGTCGGGAAAGGGGCTATCTTTCGAACAGCCACCAGCACCGCTGGACTTGTCAGTCCCATTCCCCTCAAAGTTCGAGAAGGAACAGCCTATAAAGAATTCGTCGTCAAGCAGGGTGAAAGTTTCACATTTTTCCTAGAATTTGCTGAAAACAATGGAAAAGCCGATTTACTCGCAAACCCCGAGACTGGAGAGGAAGCGTTTCAAAATACCTCTGCATTTTGGCAACGATGGCTGGGACAATGTCAATATGACGGCCGCTGGCGAGAAATGGTGCACCGCTCCGCGCTCACACTCAAACTACTCACCTATGCCCCGACCGGAGCTATTGTCGCCGCCCCGACCACAAG
>BQIY01000045.1 GCA_021604265.1 Nitrospirales bacterium | reverse complement strand
TCTCCAAAAACTGTCCGGGTGGATTCGATAGAGATCCCAACATAAACCAGAGACATAGACAGGCCAATTCAGAAATATTTTTGCGAAACAAACCTGGTCTTCCTGAGCCGCCGGAAAAGAATTATCAAACCCGCCGACTTGCTCAAGTATCTCTCTCCTGATCAAAACACTCGAGATACACGGATAAATACAGCCATCCTTTATATGATCGATCAATTGAACGGGCGGCGAAACGATACGATCAAAATATTTACTCGTAATGGTCAATTCATCCGGGCCTTGCATCGATTCAAGCTCCGAAACCACATGGTGACTATCATCGACCCATGATCGCCAAAATTTTGTACGGCCATAGATCATGGCAGCATCCGGCCAGATGGTCGCGAGATGCACCTGTTGCATCAACTTTTCAGGCAGCCAGATATCGTCAGCGTCAAGAAACGCAATAAATTCTCCGTGCGCATGCTCGATGCCTAAATTCCTCGCCGCACTCATTCCTCTGTTTTGAGCATCATCAAAGCGTAGATATTTCATCCGCTGGGGATATTCACGTATGTAACGAGCTGCTATCTCCGCACTGTCATCTGTTGAGCCGTCATCGACCAACAATAACTCCCAACTCGAATAACTCTGTGCAATAACGCTTTCAATTGCCTCTTCGAAGAACGAATGGATGTGCGCATTGAAGAAGATCATGATGCATGAGACCAACGGTTCGATACCACCCTGATCTGCATGTAAGGAATTATTCACTGAAGAAACGTTGGACAGTCCGATCAAACTGCGCCAGCCCGCAATCAGGGGCGGCCACTCGGGGTAGCTGATAACAATCTGTAAATCGCCAGATGTCGCTTTCATTCGTTGTGCAGGCGCTTTCGAATCCGGCATCACGGACAAATTTGACCGTTTCTTTGGAGTAATCGCCAAATGGATAGGCGAAATGACTCACACGCTGACCACATATTGATTCCAGGTAACTCTTTGACTGCTCAATCTCCAGCCGTTGAGTTGACTCATCCTGAGTTGGCAATGACGGGTGGGTGACCGTATGCGCCCCAATATCAAAAAGCGGGCTTTGTACCATGTCTTTGATTTCATCGTGCGACAGGCGTGCAGGACAAGATAGCTGAGAAGAATCCGACCGTTCATTAAACGCCCAGTTTTTAATCTCTCCTAACCTCAATGAACGCTCTTTGTCAGTAAGTTTACGTAACGCGTCCCAAACAGACAGGTACAGATGCATCCGACTCCCTTCAATCGATGGGTAGGTCAATTCTTCCATGCCAGACAGATAATCCTCTTCGGAATAGCATTTCGCCGAGCCTGTTTCCCAAACCCGCATGGAATTTCCTGCTTGAAGCCGCAGTTTGTCCGGCAATATGCCGGGTACGAGAAATATGGACTGCAAAACATCCCACCAGAACGGCTCATCCGGACGCGAAGTCATTGTCGAGATAAAAAAGGTAGCCGGGATACCGTATTCTATAAGCGCCGGTAGGGCACTATGGTAGTTATCTGAATAGCCATCGTCGAAGGTTACGGCAACCGAACGTTCAGGCAGACTCTTTTCACGATGACTCCGTATAAAATCACTTAACGTCATCGGATAATAGTTTGATCGAAGTACATCAAGATGTGAGACGAAGTTCTGTGGTGTCACACACATTTTCCAGGGGTCAATCTGCTTTTCGGTAACCCGGTGGTACATCAGGATAACCCCGTTACCAGGAAAGTAACGCTTTCGTAAGCTATTGGCTCGATGTCGTATTCTTGACACGCCCGGAACCCGCATCACTTCTTACTACTCAAATCAAATGATTCCAGGACGGTTTAACCGCACGCACTGACAACACCACATCATAGCCAGGGACATACTCGGAAAGCTTATGTGTCGGTATATCATGTGGGGAGAGTCCATGAAGAAAAGATGTTGCGGCGAGTGCATTACCATAACCGCTGATACTAATATGACTCTCTGGAAAGTATTCAGAGAAAAGTCGAAATGCAGAATGCTTCGTAAAGCTCCAGTACCACGAATCGTTCCACTCGACATCTTTCATTGGAGTGATTCCAGGGAAGGTTGCAAGAACCACACCACCAGGTTTAAGCAAGTCGTAAGTTGTTCTTATTGCCGCATGAACATCGTAGACAAGCTGCAGTGTTTGTATCAACAAAAAGCAATCAAATGAATTCTTTTGGAATGCATCGCTATTCACAAGGTCCGCGACGATGGTCCCTTTTGTCGGATCTGAAATATGCAAGATATCGCTTCTGACAACTCGGGAACCACCGTATTGTTGTGCATAGTGATCATCACCAATCGATAGAACCGTGCCGTGTACATCGGCAGAATGATTGCCCAGAAACTGCTCGATATAGTAGCGGTCAATCGGGATCCCGCGACTATATCCCCACTCATCGTTAAGCGGTTCGACCTGATCGAGATCTCCTAAATTAACCCTGTTGCGACTTGCCACACTAATCAGTCGACGCATCCGCCACTTCAATCGATAAGGCATGTATCGAGCAACAAGACTTTTTAATCCTGAAGATCTAGTCACGCAGGGAATCACTCTGCGTCATTGTCTATATATCTTCAGTAGGATGAAACCTTTACTAGCCGACGCACAGCCGACTTTATTTTACGAATTACCCGATACGAATCAGGATGCCGGCATCCTCTTAATTCGCTTTTTAATAATGGCAACATGTCTCCAACATCAATACCATTTGAGGAAAGATATGAGTCCAGCCACATAATGAACACGCATCGAGCGGCCAAGTCTTCGCCAGTTTGAATTGATTGGTGCCAGTCGGAGTCATCGCGCTGACGATATTTCTCCAAAGCATCCTGTGTAACAACAACCGAATATTGTGACAGGAGTTTAGCCAACAGAACCTGATCCTCATACAGGTGCTGAATATTCTCATCGAAACCGTTCACCAATCGAACAATCCCTGATTTCACCATTACACTACAGATACAAGGTGGCTTTCCTGCCATACCTCCAAGGAATACTTTTATTAGCGATGGCGGTTCAATAATTCTATCGGACTCAAGACATAGGTCCGGAACGTAATCTGTCTGGCCCTCTATTTCTGCCCCTTTCCAGCTATACCACCAAAGCGTATTACCGAACACCATGGTTACATTCGGATACTCATCAAATATTTGGACTTGTCGGGAAATCTTATCGGCCATAAACACATCATCCGCATCGAGGAAACACAGGTACTTACCTTTCGCTCTGCTTATACCCAGATTACGTGACGTACTTTTCCCAAGGTTTCGCACGCCGGCATGTTCAAGATAGTGGACCCTGGATCTATCCTTCGATGCAAAGTCCAGCGCGATCTCCCGACTCCTGTCCGTGCTGCCGTCGTTTACCAGTAATAGCTCCCAGTTTGAATAAGACTGTTGTGCAACACTTGTCAGTGCATCTTCGAGATATGATTCCGCATTAAAAAATGGCGTCACTATGGATACCAGTGGCGTTCCAGTCATCAACTTATGCGCTGCACAAAATTCAAAAGTGCAGGAATATCAGGCGATCTCAAAGAGTCTTCGACACCTTGATGCGATGCGTTTTGGAATACCGGATGGATTCCGAATAGACGCGGCTAACCGGGGGTATCGATATGCAAATAACGTCTTTCGAACTGCACCCTTCAAAGACGATTTTTGCCGGGGTAAGTTTTCGACATAATCCGAGAGCCATTCAAGCAGCATCAAACGGCCACTGAAATATTCATTGGCAGACTCATGTCGCGCTACCTCGCTATCGTCATGTTGCCGGTACCTGGCCCATACCTTTCCTGCCACATACACTGATTCCTCAGCAAACAACTGAAAATATAGAACCTGGTCTTCGTACATACCTGTAAAAGCATCGACGAAACGGGATCGATCAAAGAATTCTCGACGAAACAGAATGTTGCATGTTGTTGGAGACTGACATTGATTTTCCAACAACAAATGAAATAACGTTTCAGAGTTGGCAACCTGATCGGGTTCAACACCGAGATCGTAGAAAAAGTCATCTGTCCTGGTGTCGCTCGCGGGTCTTGCTGAATCCCCTTGCCAGCTATTCCAAATCAGTGTGCGTCCGTATACCGCGGAAATCTCAGGGAAGCGTCTTAGAATATCAATCTGTTCATTTAGCTTTTGTGTTTCCCAAACATCGTCAGCATCGAGAAACCCAATAGCCTTCCCATGACTGTTGGCGACACCGAGCTTCCTTGATGCACTCATACCGCGATTCTCATTTTTCGGATGGCTCAAATAGACGACCGGCTGTGTGACCTTTTCCAACACCTTCAGCGCAATTTTCTTACTGTTGTCAATGGAACCATCATCCACGAGGATAAGTTCCCAATCGGTATACTGCTGATTAAGCACACTCGCCAGTGCACCAGCAATAAACTGTTCTTCATCTCGAAATATCATCACAACCGATACGCCCGGTTTCATTGGCTACCGTTTGATTCAGATGGGCTTAAAGAACAACCATGCATAAATAACCGTCAGGAAGTTTCAACCGTTGCAGATGGATGTTCGCTGTCGAAGAGCATTCGCGATATTGGGAATTTCAATGATTGATTACATTCAAAGCGACTCGACCACGCAACAATAGTCAATATCACCGTTGCATATATAGCGACGAGACACGGAACAAAGCTATCCAGTTGGTTGTGCATTTTGTAGCCAACAACCGTACTGCTTATTAGTAAAAACAATATTGGCCCATGCACCAGCAAGATAAGCCATGTACCTGGTCGCGCCTTGTCCAGCTTGGGAGTTACGGTGTACTTGACCGAAATCCCAAAAATTCCCTGCACCACGGCAAATAATACAAATGGCCACCGAACCAATGACATCAATATACCCATAGAAAAATATTGAGGTTTATCGCTGCCTTTCAGCAGATAAAGCCGTAGCAACCCGGCAGGAACCAGCAACACGGCGGTAAGTTCCACGATCTGCAGTAGAAACTGAACGGGTCTTTCCGTGACTTTGACCCCCGATAAAGAGAGATAAATGATCACCAGAAACACAAACACCCAGGCAAGGGCATTGGAAAAACTGGCGCCATTTAGCCCGGCAACCAGCTTGCTCTTCCAGTCCAGCTTTGCAGCCAGATCGGGATATCGTTTGCGTTTAATATCGACTTGCGATCGCGCCCAGCGCATCTGTTGGAAAAGATAGTCATACCAGGTTGTTGGCACACGTCCCTTGGCAAGTACCTCCGGCACAAATTCACCTCGCCAACCTGAAGCACGATATTCATAGGTAAGTAACATATCGTCCGCATCATGCACCGCGAATCCACCAACCTGCTGAAGCGCCGCAATGCGATGGATGTTGTGGCTACCGGTAATAATCGGCATACCCAGCCGATAATAGAATCGTTGAGTTATTCCGTTACGAACCAAATGTGGCTCCCGTGCGCCTCGTGCGACCAGGCACTCCGCCTGGTTGTAATAATCATCTGCGACCTGGACATATCCGACGCTATCGTCCGTAAAGCAACCGATGGTCCAGTCGATATAACCTTCGCAAGGAATATGATCGGTATCAAAGGCATATAGAAACTCGTATTCCTCAACACCCACTGCATCAAGCCATGCGTTGTAGTTGCCATACTTGGTACCACTTTTATAACGCCCGTCCTCACCCTGATATTCCGCATGTCCCAACCGGGAAAAGTGCTTGGCGCCAAGGCTTTCGCATAACTGCCGGACGCGGAGTTCGTTACCCTCGTCCAGTACCCAGGTGTCGTGCGTATAACTCAATGAGACTAACGCCTTCAATGTATTCTCAAGCACATCCAGGGATTCCTTGCCCGGCACAAATGTCGTCACCACCGCGACTCGATGTCCGTTTCGTGCGGGAGACATTATTGGATTTGCAATAAACGGCACCATGCCAAGTCGTATACCAGCCTCCAGTAATGGCTTGAAGAACAGTAGAACGATCAAAAAACTGATTAACGGAACACGCCCCCAACCATCGAATGCGAGAAAAAAATCAAATAATCGCCAGGATTCGAACAACAACAGACTTGCCGCCAGTATCCATAACGGCCAGTGCTTGGGTTTGAACACGGATTCCATATCTCCAAGCACTCCTGTCACTTCAATGAGAACTTACGAGTCGACATACTCATATTGCCCTAATATTTTTCTTGTTAACCAATTCATACAGTTCCGACTCGAAGTCACGAAGTATCGTCTCCTTGTCCAGATTTTCTTCCGCGTAACGACGCGCTGCTCGCCCCAACTTCTGTCGTCTTTCAGGATCGTTTGCCAACGCCACGATTGCCTCAACAAGTGTCGATACATTATCCGGCAACACAGCGATGCCACAGTTGTTAACTACCCGATATACCTCCGTTTCCGAGTGTGTCGTCGCTATTGTTGGCCGACCACTGGCCAACATTCCGGTCAGTTTTGATGGCATAACCAGGTCCGCCACACTTGCAGATTGAGGAAGCAAATGTATATCTGCACAATTCAGCAGCTCGTTTAACTTATCTATAGGTTGTAAAGGTAACCAGTGGATCATATTCAAACCCGATGCCATCTTCTGTAGTCGATCCTTAGCCATACCATCACCACACAGTAAAAACCGAATCGACTTGCCGGGTAGTTCTTGTCGCACCTCCCTCTCTTCCAGGATTCCTGCGGCCTTGACCAATAACTCCAATCCCTGCTTCTCTCCCATGTTACCGGCATACAAAAGCACAACAGTATCGTCGCCCCAATCTGATTGTTCACGAAAATTATTCACTCCCGTCATGGGTTTGATGGCATCAACATCAACCCAATTCGGAAACAATATCTGCCGGCCTGACTCCACACCTTTATCTGTCAGATTCTGTAACATCCCGGCCGAAATCGTAGAAACCCGATCAAATTTTTTCATCAGCCAATGTTCAAGATTAATGGCAAGTCGCTTGAACCATGCCGAGCGTATTAATCCAAGATTCAATGCTGTATCCATTTCAAAATCCTGCACATGCAACCAACTACTGGCTCCAGATAATTTCGCCGTCAGCCACGCGGCGGGTGCGCAAACAAATGCCGGCTCGACTGCCCAGACCACATCCGGTTTCCAGAATATCTGTCGCATCATCACTGGAAAACTACTCAATGCGAAACTCGCAAGATGCAGAATACGAGTTAATCCGGACGGTTTCGACGGAACCCACAATGGACAACGCCAGATATCGAATTTCGACGAATCGTCGGCACCTTCGCTTTTCTCTAACCGCCATCGATTCTTAAACCCTTCATATAGATGCCAGTTGGGATAGTAAGGTGGTGCCGTAACAACACGTAATTCATTTCCTTGCAATGACAACCATGCAGACATTTCACCGGTAAATTTTCCGACCCCAATGGACTCCGGGTAAAAGTTAATCCCGTAAACAAGAATTTTCACACTCGCAACCAGCTTCGCTGAAAGAGGATATCAGCTTGTACCGATTGACCGTCAGCATCATAGGTCGAGTTATACATCCCCTTGATTTCAAATCCTCTGGATGACAACCAGTCGACCACATCCGCGGCCAACTTCTGCCCCGTGTACAACTCGACAAACGAACATTCACAATATATAAAATCGAATCGCGACAATAGTGACTCACTACCGACAAGAGCCTCAAATTCGTAGCCTTGCACATCCAGTTTCAATAGCGCAGGGCGTATGATGTCATCCGGCTGTATGAAATTCTCCAATGGTGCAACCTGAACCTCAATTGTCGAAACCTCTGCCGTACCTGGAAATATCTTCGATTGCAAAGCAGATATGGACAACAACGACGATGAATCATCATGACCTGAAACATGCATCACGCAGCGCGATTCCTCCGGGCCGATAGCTGCCTCATGAAGCACAACCGTACGATCATCATTAAAGACGGCTCGGAACACTTCAGCAGGATCAGGCAACGGTTCGAACGAAATAATGTGTGCAGACGGATAACAGTGTCGCGCTACCAGTGCAAACTGGCCACGGTTGGCACCGATATCCACTACAGTGCCTATCGCACCAAGGTGTTGCAACATGGATGCATGCTCCGTGCCTGCCGCTGTACCGTGACGCCCTAGTGCAACCCTCCAGGCGGGAACGGCGAGAACTCTCGTGAGTTTGTAAGTCTTAAAAATCAGCTTGGCGATTATGGTCTGTCCACGGATATCGGAACTACACGATCATTCACATCAAGACCCGCTCGATGTCGTTCGATAATCGTTTCGTATTCCTTCGTTAATGAGTCCACAATCCTCGGCCAGGTATAACGATCTTGCACGAGTCGGCGACCCGCCGTCCCCATCGCAGTGCGTCGTTCAGGTGCGCGTAATAACACTTCAAGAGCAGCCGCGATCTCATCTGCATCGCAGGCGGTGACAAGCCCTGAACCCGCCTGGCTAACTTCGGCGTGAATGTTTACTTGATCGGATATAACGACCGGCAACTTGCAGGCCATCGCCTCTGCCACTGTCATACCAAAGTTCTCCGTGTACGAAGGCAACGCGAACACATCAGCATCCACGTACGCCTGAACGACATCCTCTCCATGTAACGACCCGATGAAATGGACTGACTCATCCAAACCGCGATCACGCACCCAGCTTCGAACCTTCTCGCCATAGCTGTCGTTCTCCGGGCCAACTATCACCAACTTCGCATCGGTAATTGTCTGACGCACCTTATCGAAGGCCGGGATCAATAGATCCAGTCCCTTTTTGAAATGCAATCGACCCAGGAACAGTACGACCGGCGACTCACCCAGGTTGTAACGGGTACGCAGCGCACCGCGTGACGGCAGGGATTCGTAGGGTGTCCAGTCCAAACCGTTTGGAACAACAAATGATGGCGCACGCAGATTCAGGAATCCCACACGATCACGTTCCTCTGCAGCAGTGTAATGAATGGCATCCGCCCCATGAAGATTCGGTATATCGAACCAGCGTTCATACAAACGTTTAAGTCGAACATTACGTGAACTTTTATCGTACAGGTAGGGATCGATTGAACCGTGTGGACGTATGATGTACGGCACATTTTGCTTGCGTGCCTGAGCCGCAGCAAAGGTTGGTGGAAAGCGGTACAGACCGTGAACATGGACAATATCGAATGATTGAATGCTTTTCCGTAACCAGTGCGCCAGTCCGGGAGAGAACAGCAAGGGTGTGAAATTTACAGGAAATACTTTCAGGGTTACCTGACCAGAGTAGAACATCTGAAAATAACTATCCGGCAACTTCTGTTGAACCGGGTTATCTCGATTGGTAGTGCAAACCGTCACTTCGTGACCCACAACGCTCTGCGCTTTGGCAAGACCCTTCAGAACCTGCGTGGGACCACCGGAAGCAGGTGACAGTGTCGATACGATGTGCAAGATGCGCATCAGTGATCGAATTGAGTTGTCATGCATAATTTGATGGGAGATAAAAAAGACACAACGTATTTACCGAACACCTGAATATTAAAAACTGATCACTGTCAATATTCAAATTCCGAAATATCAGTAAGCATACAAGTACAGTTGTAGTCATGAGTTGAAAGACCTTACTAATAGCCTCAATTATTCACCAAGAAATCTGTAGCAATTTCCTGGGCCCAGCCTCTTAAACCTCGGGGTACCTTTTGTTTACCTGATGCACCTTGTAGCCACTCACGAACGGGCACGTTGAAACCAGACTTGGTACGATTGATTTGATCATCAGGCAATGGATTATTGGTAGCTAAAGCCCAATCGCGCTTGTCGACCCTGGAGATATCGATACTGGAACGACGTAAATCCGCAAGTTTTTTAAACAGTTCCACATCCACCAGCGGTGTCCGTATTTCAAGAGAATGGGCCATGCCCGCCCAATCGGCGTCGCGCAACAGGCAATTTCGAAGATAGATTGCATGTTCCAGGGCCATCACCTGCTCCCAGGGTGATTCGATATCAGCAACGATTGCATCCAGTTCTGTCGTCACGTCGAGGGCCTCGAATCCGGCCGTAGCCATATCCCTGTCAATTAAAAACGGTATTTCCCAAGGCATGTACAAAGCTCGACGCAACAAGTATGCGCCCGTTATGCTACCGCCATATTCCAATATGCCAGCGTATTTGGGCGATGTGAGTCGAGCTATGATCGGTGCTAATACTTCTCTCAACATCCTGCCTAACCGGTGTGGACAATAACGCAGACGACGTGCCAACAACGGCACATCCCGAAAAGATGGGTATCCACCGAACAGTTCATCACCACCCACACCGGAGAGAGCCACCTTTAAGCCAGTGGTTGCAGTAGCCTTGCTGACGAAGTAGGTATTAATACCATCCATCGTAGGCTGATCCATTGCG
>BQIY01000044.1 GCA_021604265.1 Nitrospirales bacterium | reverse complement strand
ACTCCGCCAGAAGTAACATCTGACGATTCATACCAATTGAATACCCCCCACTGATGGACAAGACCATCAATAAAGTTTTGCCCAAGAGGCGTAACAATATCATCCATAAACCTTGGCCGATCAACCCATCCCAAGGCCCCGGCGGTACCTCCACCTAAGAGTACCCAGTCTCCATTATCCGCTCCCACAAAGTATGAAGAATTTCCGCTTTGAGGATCTCGATCCCAGAGAACCAACTGTGGTTCGTTTCGAATACTATTGGAAACATCAAAATCGGTATCGACAATGGAACCGGCATTTGACGTAAACGATTGGGGAATATCGAACCGTTGAACCCGCCCGTTGGGATCAAGTCGTACTCCAAGCCGTTCATTTTCCGGCAAACAGTTGTTTGTCAATCCGCAAAGCCTCAGAGCATCCCCTGGTCTCTCAAATCCTGCCCGGTCGACTTGCGTATTAAAAGATAAGAAGTTGCTGGAGGTCAGAGGAATAAAGGCATTCGGCGTTCCAAGAACACTGTCGGTAATCTCAAACTGTCCAGTAAAACGCGGCGGAACGGAAATCGTACGATAGGCGGAGGAACTGACAGGTAAGGATTGACCTTGAACCGTTGGAGATCGGTCAAATCCAATCTGAGAATCCGTCCAATACTCAAGGTTAAATGACGCTGCCTGAACGCTCGTTGACAACATCACCGTCCATAAACAAAAACACGTCACAGGTAAAATACTGAATAACCGCTCAACATGTCGCTTCATCACGATGTAACCCTCCTTCACTATGATAGATGACGGTCTATGATTCGAATGCACAAGGAATGCCCGACTATACCTCCCACTCCACGTTCATCGATATTCCTTGTTTCAGGTATTTTCTTTCGTCCAAATGCTATTGAGCCTGGATACTAGCTGTGCACGTGCATGGGTCTTAAGCTTTGCATGAATCCGCTTGAGATGTTGATTGACGGTATAGCTGCTGATACAAAGTTCGTCCGCAATGTATTTGTCGGAGAATCCTTCACGGACAAGCGTTGCGACATCTATTTCACGAGGCGAAAGGTGCTTCCCTTCCATGCAACGGCGAAATACATCCTGAACTTTCCCAACCTCAGTAACCGTTAAAAGCCACAATCCCCCACTGTTGACTCTACCGCCGTTGAGATATGTGAGGTGATACTGAGACGTTCGAACCCTTGGACCGATTGATTCAACATCTTGCTTCTCTCGCTCCTGTTGCGGAGATGACTCAAACGCCTGCACACTCTTGCGGAAATGCCTGACAATTTCCTTCATCAGTGGTTGACCTGGAGAAACGCCAAACTTCTGCTGGAAGGCCAAATTACAAAAGGCAATCTCCTCCTTATCCGTGACCAGTGCCGCAGGCGTCATGACTTCAAGTACTGTTTCATTCATTGTTGATTACTCCTGAATTGCCTCAATCACTTGACCAGACATCATATTTCCCACATATCTCGTTATCAGAGAAGACCAATACGCCCAACACTCATCACCCATCACATACGTTGTGGCAAACATCTTCATTCCTCGTCATCTAGGGATAAGAGCCAGGCCTTGGCTAGTCCGAGGCACACAACTGCAAACAAGAGTCCGAGTAGTGTGAAAAGTATCATCAATGATCTCATTTCTACTTGGTTAAAATTTTCAAAACAGGGCTTACGCGATTATCTCTCTTTTCTCAATTCATGCCGGAGAACAAGAAGGGCAAAGAGTCGATGGCTCTGTCTTCAAGAAGAATGGCTCTCAAACAATCATCAAAGACGCTCATGAATAAGACTCATCAGCAAAGGAAATGCCAAAGACAAAGCCAGAAGAAGGAACTGCCTCCAAATACCTAACATGTCACTTTTTAAGGATTTTCACCATGAATGGACATTTGAGGTGAGGGATGGGAAGAAGCTTTCGATCCACCATGCGGGGTCAGCCCCGCATGGCGGAAATAGAGCCAAATCCATAATCAGGCTCCTTGAATCATCTTTGTCCTCCTAAACCATAAGCATTGTTCAGAAGAATCGTTTAATCTTGGGCCAATACATGAGGATTTGAGCACGCGGCTGACGCTGCAATCGCAGAAAGGGATGGTTTTTAGAGGTACCCTTTACTGAATTAGTATTGACGATTGAGAAAAGGGCAAAAAGTCACATGTATCCACACATGGCATTGTGTTTGCTTTAGAAATTTTGCCATGACACACAACGCAAACGACGACATTCAAATGAACAGGAGATTTGGAGATGTTTCAATCACAAGACATTTTTGGGTTTTGTAAGACTCTCCCTCCCGGGGATGCGACGACATTTTGGGTGGGGAGCAAAATTGAGTTGATTTTTTAATGATTTCAGGTTATGACTTTTTGACTATCCTATAATTTGATACCCGAAAGCGGGAAACGGTACCTAGCAGATACGACCTGCAGAGGGAAAACTCTGTAAAATGGGCTCAGAAATAGGCCGGTAGTGGCATGGCAATGTGCAACTTTCACTTATAAAAGATTGGAGCAAAGAACATGGACATCGTCAAACTTTCAAAAGTTGGAGCAATCATCATCTTGGGAGCAGGCTTACTACTGGGAGGATGTGCCTCACAAGAGGCCATGAAACCAAGAACCTTGAATCAACTGGTCAAAGATGGAGACGGCCCTGAATGGCTTGTGAGCGGTGGCAAGGCCTTCAGTGGAGATAGTAAGAGAGCCTTCTATGGCGTGGGAAGTGCCGGCAGAGTCAGAAACCCATCACTGATGCGACGAAGTGCTTCGGCTCAAGCCCGGCGTGATATTGCCAGCCAGTTTAAGGTCTATGTCGCGGCCATGAACAAGCAATATTTGGCTGATGTTACTGCTGGCGATGGCGATGCGCATAGTGAAGAACAGGCCGTGACCGATACCATGAAAGAAGTCACCGATGCGACGCTGCAAGGCGTGACGATCGAAGAATATTGGGAACATCCAGAGCGGAATGAAGCCTATGCCTTAGCCCGATTAGATTTAGATACTTTTTTAGAGAAAATTCGAAACTATGAAAATTCCAAAGCGGAATACAAAGAATTATCGGAAAAAGTTCGAAAACGGATCGAAGAAAACGCCCAGAAAGCCTTTGATGAGCTTGAAGGCGAGGTCGGCAAACATTGAGTTTCTCCATACTCATATGAGTATAAGTACGAGAGATGCCACCTCAATTATTTCAGTATGACCTCGGATCACCTTTTCGATGCCTTCTTTTCGTCGGCATGGTGATCAGTGCGGGTTGTCATGGAGGGGACGCCCTTGAGTCAGTCTCCGGAGCGTCTCCTCCATCGTGGATTACCAATGTTCCTCAGAAAGATGGAAGGTTATGCGCCATGGGAGTCAGCGGTCCAACCTATTACCCAGAAGATGCCATCGTTCAGAGTAAGACTCAAGCTCTGAGTGAACTGGGACGATCGCTGAAGTCACAGGTAACCTCACGAATGCTGGTCCAGGAACATGGAGGGTCGGCTCACTATTCTGACGTCGAGATTGAAGATGCCGTTGCATTGTCGAGCGATGCGACGTTGAAATTAGCTGAAGTGAACAACCGATGGGTTAATCCCGGCGGATACCCGTCACATGGAACAAAAGGAACAGTCTATACATTACTCTGTGCACCATCAGAGTAAACGCGCAAAAAGGGAATCATGCGGCTGAATGCTTCCTCCAAGACATCGTCTTGATGAGGGAGAAATGAAGAGGAGGATAAACATGAACAAACGTATAAATCTTCTATCATTTGCACTGATCTTCCTCGTCTCGTCAATGAGTGCTCTGCTGGTGTGCCCAACGTCCACCTTGAGTGCTCTTCCTGAAAAAGACTTTTGGCTCATCACACCGGAAGAGGCCGCCATGAAGCCTGCCGCTCCAGATACCGATGCCCTAGACGGCGAGCCATTGAGTGAGATTGGACGGGAGATGCTGGAGATAGGACCGATCGTAGAAATTGTCAAGCCTAATACTGAAAACCCCATTGGATCTCCCGTTGAAGTACTCATCAACTTCAAAGAGCGGCTGGCAAAAATTAATCTCGCCAGCCTGACGGTCGAAGTCGAAAAGTTTATCAACATCGACATCACCGATCGCATCAAGCCCTATGTCACGGACCAAGGCATTCACATTCCCGATGCACCCCTTCCTTCCGGAGACCATTCGCTCATTCTGTATATCGAAGACACGAAAGGCAATCCAACAGAACTCAGCCTGACCATTCGTGTGGCATAAAATGACTAAACAACGACAGCAAGAACAGACGCGAGAGCTTCAGAGGAGAAACGTGATGAAATGCATAACATGGCTGGTACTCACCCTCAGTATCTCGACGTTCATTCCATCTGCGCCAGTATGGGCGGAGGCGTGGCATGAAATATATTCAGAAAAAGCGCCTTCTGTCGTCTACATCCTTGGCTTGAATAAGGGAAAAGGGAAAGGGGGCAGTTCAGGAACGGGTTCGATTATTGATGTCAATGGAACCATACTCACGAATGCGCATGTGGTCACAGACAAAAAGCAAAAGAAGCCGTACACCCGATTGTACGTGTTTCTGAAGCCCGATCGAATTGTGGGCAAACCCAAAAAGGATTTAACCAAACAATATACGGCCGAACTCATCGCCATCAATCAGACCTTCGATCTAGCCTTATTAAAGATGGTTGATGCTCCTGACAACCTACCGGTGATGCAACTCGGAGATCCCGAGCAAGTTGTTATCGGAGAAAATGTGGCGGCCATCGGGCATCCGGAACAAGGCGGGTTGTGGTCTCTGACAACCGGCGTCGTCAGCGCAGAATTTGAGGACTTTAATAACCGTACAGGATGGAATCTTTTTCAGACTGATGCCAGCCTCAACCGGGGAAATTCAGGAGGACCGTTAGTCAACAGTCTTGGAAACCTCGTCGGGGTCAATGTCCTTGTCGCCCGCATGGCTAAAGACGGGTTCGTCATCACAGACATCAACTTCTCCATTAAGTCAACGGTCGTACAGAAGTGGGCAAAAGAACAGGGAGTCGGCCTATCCTTCGCCAAAACACTGAAAAGACAGCCGATTCGACGTAAACAGGAGCACAAGCAAGAGGGAAAGGTCAGTTCTCACGAGAAAACTATTCGGAAACCCGATCGCCAACCATCGACAACGTCGATTAATAGCGGCCCGAAACTGGTCACAACACCGCACCCCTACAAAGAAGAAGAGATTCTTGACTGGCATACCAAGCTTGAACGTGATCTCGATGAAGATGCCGATGAAATGCGAAGTCTCATCGATCGATACCGACGAAGATGAAACGGAACCGAGTCAATCAATATTCTCATATTATGCACATGAAACGTTCTTGTATATTTTTACTTGTGTGTGGAATCAGTGCCCTGACGCCTCTGGATATATGGGCGGCTTCGCCACCAGACGAACAGCTGGATTGCGAGGTATACAAGACAGAAAAATATGGTGTCACGGCAGGATTCAGCGTCGGGAATTTGTTACTCAGTGCAGGACCTGAAGTGACCGTTTCCTATGAACGCGGCATTGCATGGGATACAGTCGTCCAAGGGCTCATTGCGCGGTATGTCGAAGTTTGCACCCGATACAACGCCGGAATGGTGACAAAGGCACAATATGCTCAACGGGTTCAAGAAATTGAAACCATCTATCATGAGGCGCAAGAGTACGAACGGCGCATGATTCACGAAACGCGCAGCCGGGCCAACGATGCCTTTGCTGAACTTGAGAACATGTTCCCTGGAGCAGGACAAACGCCAACACCTCGCAAACAACCCGAGGGGAACACGGATACCATTGCGCGCGGGTTACAAGTCTTAGGAGCGCGCATCGAGAACCTGGATCCCATCAGCCGGCCCTTGATGCCCACAACTCCGTGTGAACCCGGAGACATGCTCGGATCTCCAGGAGTACGCTGCTGAACATCTTTTGAACATGACCGAACCTTCAACCTTTTTCCTTTAGAAAAGGAGAATCCTTTATGAACCCAAGCTGGAATTTCTTACGTGGCTCTGCACGGTTTGCAAAACTGGCCGGTCTGACCTGTATCCTATTCATGACGACGGGCTGTCTCATGCATACCATTCCCGACCCTGATACAAATTGCGATTTCCCCGTACCCGTGAACCATCAAAAAAATGGACTGAACTTCACCAAAATAAACGATAAGCTCTGTGAATCCTTTACCTTTTTCTGCAAAACACGGGTCACCCGAAAAGCCATTCTTGTCCCGGCGGAAATTGATGTGACGGGCTACAAGAATATTGCGTTTGCCGAAATCGGCGGGAACGCCGGCGCCGATTTTTCCGCCGCCCTGATGGAACAGATGGTCAAGAACCAAGACATCAATATTGTCGACCGGACGCAATTAGCGGGACTTTTGGCCGAAATGCAAATCACGCAAGAGGATCTCTTCGACCCCACGAACCGGGCGGCGTTAGGCCGATTACTCCCGGGAGCTCTGCTCGTGATTGGGAAGGTGGACTATGACTATAAAGAAGACATTGATCATGCAGTCGACAGTTGCTTGGATGCTGTGGCAGGCATGAAACCCTGCACCAAGTCGACCCGGACCGGCACGGCTTCGGTCAGAGGCCAGATTCATTTTACCGAAACCGAAACCGGGCGGCAGGTTCAGGTCAAACGGATCTCGGCCTCCGAGACGGATAGTACCGACACCACCCTCGGCTCTCCTCCCCAACTCAATCGGCCATCCCTGAACGATAAGACAGTGAGGAAAGCGGCGGATGTGGTCATCCGATCCATTATCCCGACGAAACGAGATCGAACGCTGTTCTTTTTTGTCCACAGTGCCGTCAAGAAGCTTGACCGGGGTATTGCTGAAGCCAAAGCGGGAAAACTGGCCAAGGCGAAAAAGTATTTTGCCGAAGCCATTGCCGACATCGAATCAGACCCCTCAATCGATCAGAAGGCCCTGGGGGCGGCTCGATGGAACCTTGGGGTCATCGAGATGTACGAACTCAAGCATGACGAGGCGGAAAAACTCTTTTCAGGCGTCGAAGATGTGGCGTTGGGAGAATTTCCGACGTACAAAGTGAGAAAAGCCAATGACTGTTTACGGCAGAAAAATGAAGAACTCGGAACAATGTCGGGACAAAAAAACATACAACGCCGCGAGCTTTCATCGTTGAGATTCAACCAAACCGAACTTTGTGGCTGACCGACGATGACGTGGTGACCTTACTGTGGCCTCTTGCTATAAATGCAGCCCCGCAGACAGATGCGGGGCTGCTTGGCTGAACAGTCATGATTATTCCCTTTTAAAGGATGGATCGTCTAGATGACCATCAATCGAATGAATGTATGACGGACAGGAATAACGAAAAAGTAAGCATACTCACCAAGCGAAATATTGATGAATGAAAGTATAAAGATGAATATCCAATCGATTACTCGTTCATGTTCACAGACCATTCATGTGGCCTGGCTGACTATTCCGCTCCTCTGCATTTTGACGATAGGGTGTGTGCCCAAAGCTCAAATCATATGGGAAGAATCAAAACCGGAGCCCTCATGGGTCACGGCAACCCAAAAAGATGTGACATTTTTTTATTATCGCGGATCGGCGGTCAAGGCTGAATCCTTAGAACTTGGTGAAAAAGCGGCTCGACAGAATGCCTACAGTCAAGTTGCCGAATATCTGAATACCACCCTCGAAAGCGTCTATGAGGGAGAAACAACGGATTATTCTCAAGATCTCAAAGATACGATTAAAGCCAAGAGTGCCGGACTGATACAAAAAGCCGAGGTCATTGACTCCTATCATAAAAAAATGACCCGAGTTGGAGAGGGGTTTACATTAGAACGATATGATGTTCATGTTCTGGTCCGCTACCCCAAGGTGGAAGCGGAAAAGGAACGAATACGGCAGGAAAAAGAAATCCAACAACATGTCATCGCGGCCTATGACCTCTATCAAAAAGGGCAAGAATCTGAAGCCGCAGGACACCATCAGAAAACTCGACGATTTTCACGAGAAGCCTTGGATTTGTTAGCCAACGTCCCGGGAAGCAAACCTCTGGGAACAGGCGATGTTTCGAACAGTAAAGAATTAGCCTCGCTACTCCGGACGCAAGAACAGACTGCTATCAGAAATTTGAGAAAGGTGATCGTTTGGATCCAGGAACCTTCTTTGGGAAAGGGGGCTCCCCGTTCCCCCCTGGCCACTCGTTTAAAAGCTGCCTTAAATCACCATGACTTTACCGTCTTAGAGCAGCGGGGGTCCGGAGCCTCACGCACTTCAATTTCTGCAGCTTTGAACGGTGATCAAAAAGTCTTAGCCGCCTTAGTGCAACAAGGGGCTCAATATCTCATTGTTGGTCAGGCCTCCACAGTCTTTAGCAGTACAACGTTGGATCAGCAAATTTTTGATGCGCAAGGATCGCTGAAAGTGTTAGAGACACAATCAGGCGATACGCTCCTCACGATCCCAATCAATCATCGCGGGAATCATCGGGAACGGACGCGAGCCCAGGTTCATGCGTTAGAAGAAGCGGGTCGTATCGCAGGCGAAGATTTGGTCAAGGAATTGTTAGCCAGAGAAGACATGTAATTCCCTGCGCGGGCTGGGCCTGATCTTGATGCAAACGTTTTCATGAAAGGTGATGTAATGATGCCACGTCATATCGTTGTGATACTCGGGATCATGCTCTCGCTCAACATAAGTGGGCACTTGGTCCATGCCGAAACACCAACCGTCGCCATCTTTGATTTTGATATCGGTAAAACCGTCACAGCGAACTTACGGGTTACCGTAGATCAACACAGTCGAAACATCAGTTTTGAAGCATCAACACAAACAAGCCTTCTCACGAATAAACTGATTACTCAACTCACGAAATCTAAGGAAGTGCAAGTGGTAGAACGGGCAAAAATTCATGCCATCATGAAAGAGCTCCAGCTAAGCCAATCTGAAATGATCAATCCGGAACATGCCGTCCGTATCGGGCAAATGCTTGGCGCGGACTATATGATGTTTGGGTCCGTTTCGATGCTGGATCCAAGTATTCACGTCAAACAATTGCCATACAATGCCGGGCGCACAAAAGTCATGTCCTTCGTAGCCGGAGCAACTATAAGGTTGGTCAAAACAGAAACCGGAGAAATCGAAGCCGCGGCAGATGTACAAGCTGAAAAACAAGAAAGAAAGATTAACCCTGAAGGCTCACTCGCAGAAATGCCCCAAAAATTTCAAGATGACGTGTTGACTGAATTAGCCAATAAGCTGACATCTAATGTCATTAATACCCTGGTGCCCATCAAAGTGGCCACCTATGCCGGGGAGACGGTCTACCTGGCACGAGCCGGGCTAACGACAGGGAGCCGCTTTGAAGTGGTCAAACTCGGCGAAGCTATCACACATCCTGACGATCCTCAAAAGATTCTTGGTTATACGGAAGAGAGTCTCGCCATCATCAGCGTCACGGATGGACTAACAGGAATGTCAAAAGCCCAAGTTGATGAATGGATTAGCGCAGAACGGTCAATTCCCAAAGGATCGATCTGCCGTCCGTTGGAAGAATGACTCGAACGGGGACACCATGGATAATTCATCCTCGACGCAACGTGATCATCATCCACATTCTCTGAGGTCTACGAATTAGCCTGCATGCAGCAGTATCACATGTGTAGTCGTCTAAGGCACATCGATGTCGGTATAAGCCTTGCTTTTTCGACTCTTCAAACCATTTCGACTCCATGACCAAGAGAATACACAGATCTTCCCCTCTCTTGGAGAAATTTCTTTCCATTCGTATATTCATCGTGGCCGTGATCGCCGTGTTGGTAACTGGCAGTCTTTGGGGATATTGGCTCATGAGTCCAGCACTCATTGATTCTTGGGAATGGACTCTCTATGACCAGCGGATGCAATGGACCGAACCCGCTTCGCCTCATCCAGACATTGTATTAATCGGACGTGACGCGGAAAGCGAAAGACAATTGGGGACAGGCATATGGGATCGTGCAGTGTTTGCCACAATGATTCAGTCTTTAAAGGAGGCCGGAGCGAGAGTGGTAGCATTGGACTTCGCCTTTATCGGCCCAAGCCCTCAAGCGCGAGGCGGTCACACAAGTGACGTCATGCTGGCCAAATCTATTCAGGACATGGGAAATGTGGTCTTACCGCTCCCCGTACAAATCGGTGAGGTCTCTCCTGCCAGACAAATAGGGCATGATCGCCCAAGCCTCGATCATTTTCCCGATACGGTGGGTTCTTCGTTCAGTGCGACTGATACTCAACAACTCGAACACGCGTCTTTACTGGGAGCGGTCTTACCGGAGTTGTTTAACCGGACACATCAATGGGGCCACATTGCAGCCCAAT
>BQIY01000043.1 GCA_021604265.1 Nitrospirales bacterium | reverse complement strand
GTGAGTGAACCCTATGACGGTGAAGCCTGTACGATCAGCATCTTACGGATGCATCGCCGGAGTAATACGGTCACACGGTTTTCAGCCTACCAAGAAGGGAAGGGAATTTGTGCCAATGTCAAAACCGAAGACGTTCAGTACCGTCTCATCGACGGACCGGATGTCTTTGTCAACTTGCAGCAACGCAAAGCCCAGGAAATTCAAAAAGTTTTACAAGTGATGGAATAATCAAATTCACCGAGTTTCTTGATTCAGTCACATTCTCCAAGAGCCGCATGGATTTCACCCTTCACAATGAGATTATGTAACAGTTGCTGTGTCGTTCTCTTCTTTCTCGGTCTTGCCTCAGGTTGTGGGAATTGGAACCATTACACGGAATCCCAAGGATTACCGGAATCGAAAAGTACAGCCATCGATAACAGAACGACACAGCAGCTAGCAGACGAAGGCGAGATTCTCATTTTCGGCACTCTGGGAAAAAACCGTGACGGTCGTCATGCTGGAAAAGCTCAGTGCCCGGTCTGTCATGCGTTTCACCCTAGGCCAATGAGTGATCGGGGGCCGAACTTATGGGGAATCACCGCACGGCAACGGACCAAACCCACATCGCTCGAATACCTGGCTGAATCCCATGTCTGTCCGAATTGTTATGTCGTAGCAGGGTGGGGCTTGAAAGGGAGTCGAGACTGCGAATCACCTATGCCGAAAGCCCATCTCCCGCCAATCAACCTCACGCTCGAAGAACTTGTGGCCATTGATACGTGGCTCTATGTCCACGAAGGCGAACACCCTCCCTCGCCACACAAAATACGCACGACCTACCGAAACCTTCTTTCGCAAGAAGAATGGCACTATGTTAATCGTGATTCGCACCTCACACGTCGCGCGAAACATCAAGAAAAACAATTATTTCTCCGGCATGCATGCGCTGGATGTCACATCATCCCCACGATCCCCGCAGCGACCGGAACACTTGGGCCGCCGTTGTACATGAAAACGAATGCATCGGCACACCTGAACGATCCCGCTTACCAAGGAAGGGCCTCGTCACCAAGAGAGTACATCATTGAATCGATTCTTCATCACGATGTTCATATCGTTGCCGACAAAGCGATTTATGCCAAAAATACTCTCTCTTCCTCTTACTATCAAAACAAAATCAGCGCAACAGACCTTGAGCAAATGGTCAATTATCTTGAAACCCTTGAACAAGATGAACATATTCAATCTTCGGAGCTGGCAGCGATTGAACACTGCTTACAAAGTAATGACTCATAGACGGTCATAACTATGAAGCAAAACAACCCTTTCAATCCAATCACTTATCTTTTTTAAGATACATGGTTGGTCAACGGTTATTTCGACCGAAACAGCCAAGACGCATACATTCCCCCCACGCCAATCGTCACTAGTTGGATTGTTTGTAACATCCGGCTTACAATTGCGCCTTCGCGAGGGGGAGAGAGAATAAATCCCAACCCTAAAAATTGCGGAGGCTCGCCAGGTGCGGCTTCCCATGGAGGGAAAAGTACTGCGAGAATTAATAACCCAACCATGATATACAGGATACGGAGGTTCAGTGACTCCTTCGCTCGTGCCTTTTGCTTGTCTTCAGTAACTTTTGTCCCACATTTGAGACAATAGCGTCCTTCTCGAGGAATTCCAAAACCGCAAGAAGAACATACCTGTCGATCACTCATGGGCTAACCTCAAAATAAAATCAATCCATCGTGGATGAAATGGAATGTGGAGGCCTAGGCGCGATGGTTCAATAGGCCAACGGCTCATGTACATCCATCCTTTTCTTGAAATACATTGCGTATATTATAGCGAATGGTAAATTTTCCAGACGAGCCAACCAGATTCACCCAGCGAAATTCACTACTTCAACCATTGGAAGTTCATCGAATCGGCTATAACATGAGATTATAGGTGCCTAGGTGCCGACGATCGTTGAATATCAGTATGGCTAATGAATGTATCACTTACGGCTCAGTTCTCACCCGCATGATAGGTCGATGACAGGTGGTCTTGACCACGATTGTTGTGTATAGCTACGGCTCACCATCAACCCATTTTACATTGATGACGCCATTCCTCTTGCTGTGTTGATGGCAGGTGGTCGGCTTGACCACGATTGTTGTGTGTGGCTACGGCTCACTATGAACACATCTACATTGATGACGCCATTCCTCTTGCTGTGTTGATTATAGGTGGTCGGCTTGACCACGATAATTGAATACGTGTGAAGCAATCACATAAACAAATTACGTCGATGTCAGGTTCCTCATGCGATTTAATAACATGTGATCAAGTTGACAGTATTTCTTCTCGTTTCTATAATCGCGCGCAAGTCTGAAATTGTAGATTTTCTTCCGCGAAAACGTTCTTTTCCCCTTCACACTTTCATGATTGCTCGACCTATCAAGACCATCTCCGTCATTGGAGCCGGGTCATGGGGAACGGCGTTGGCCCGCTTGTTAGCCTGCAAGGGGTACACTATTCGCCTTTGGGCTCATGAACACGACGTCGTGGAATCGATTCAGGCTACTCGACAAAATGAAATGTATCTCCCAGGTATTTCCTTGCCTGACTCATTGTCAGCCACAGGGTCACTCGCCGAAGCAGTTCATGAAACAGACCTTCTTCTGTTAGCCGTTCCCTCCCATGCCATGCATGCGATTCTTGAGCAACTGAGACCACACGTGACCACTCCCTTGCCTGTCACGATTGCGACGAAAGGCATTGAGGAGAATTCGTTTCACCTCATGTCGAATATTGCTGAATCTCTGCTCCCTCATTCCTGGCATCCCTTTGTGACGATTCTTTCAGGTCCGAGTTTCGCTCTCGAAGTTTGCCAGGAGAAGCCTACGACAATTCTGCTAGCCGGGCACACATCCGATTTAGTGACACAACTCCAACATGTATTTTTGACGCCGCAATTTCGCGTCTATGCGGGTCATGACATGATTGGCGCACAAATTGGCGGTGCGTTAAAAAACGTCATGGCCATTGCCTCTGGTATTGTGGACGGTTTGGAATTGGGATTCAACACTAGAGCTGCCTTGATTACGCGAGGCCTTGCCGAGATGATTCGTTTAGGCGTCGCGATGGGCGCTGACGTCTCCACCCTGTACGGGTTATCCGGATTAGGCGACCTGGTGTTAACCTGCACAGGGTCATTGAGCCGAAATTATACGGTTGGGTTAAAACTTGGACAAGGTTCAACTCTTGAGGAGATTCTTTCACACACAGCAACGGTTGCGGAAGGCATTCGCACCACTCGTGCGGCAACGGGTTTAGCACAACGGTACAACATTGAAATGCCGATTGTTGACGGGGTCTATCAAGTCCTGTTTGAAGATATGGATCCTCGTCAGGCTGTTGCCAACCTCATGAGTCGTGCGGCGAAGGTCGAAACCGATCGAGAGCCCTTCACATCAACACCTCAACCCTAATCTCTGCAATTACCAAGATGGACACAACTCACTTAAAAAAACTACTGGAACAGGTCAGATCTGAATCTCTATCGGTCCACGATGCCCTCCAACAGTTGCGCACCCTCCCGTATGAGGATGTTGGGTTCGCATCCATTGATCATCATCGTTCAGTACGGCAAGGCTTCCCCGAGGTGATACTCTGCGAAGGGAAGACGAAAACTCAAGTCACCGCCATAGCACGAAAACTCCTGAAAAAAGGGAATGCGTTACTGGCTACACGAGCTCAGCCAGACATGGCCCGCGCCTTAATCCGTGCGATTCCCAAAGCCACATACCACAAGGACGCGAGAATTGTTTACGTACAAAGGCCTAAATCAGTTCGACGCGGAAATGTCGTGATTGTAACTGCTGGCACCTCGGATATTCCCGTTGCCGAAGAAGCCCGCATTACGGCAGAAATTATGGGGAGCCGTGTCCACACACTCTTTGATGTTGGAGTCGCTGGGCTCCATCGTCTTTTGGATCGGCAAAAAATCTTACATCAGGCTCACGTGATTATTGTCGTTGCAGGTATGGATGGCGTGTTGCCGAGTGTGATTGGCGGACTCGTTGACCGACCGATTGTCGCCGTTCCAACCAGTCAGGGGTATGGGGCGAGTTTTGGTGGACTTGCCGCGTTGCTCACGATGTTGAATGCCTGTTCTAGTGGAATTGGCGTCATGAACATTGACAACGGGTTTGGAGCGGGGTGCTTAGCTCACCGGATTAATCTTCTTGGGGAATTGCCAATACCTCCTCTTCCTCGATAATTTCTATCCCTGGGTCTCCCGGTTCCGGCAAAGGGTGACTCGTTGACTCATCAATCAACATTTCGACCTCATCATCAACCGTTTCAGCGGCTTCCTCTTGAGCGTCTCCTTCCACGCTTGCCGATGAATCGTCAACCTCGAGATCTGGAATTGACTGAGGATTTTTCAGGGGCGGTGGTGATGGCGGGGCATGATATTTGATGACCTCGACTGCTCCACGGGACCGTCGTGAGACCCTTCGGGCTTCTATTCCGGCCCCTTTTTCCGCCATAAGTTTCGCTCGAACTTCGTACTGATACGTCCCCGGGACCACAAACGTATTCGATTGATCTTTGCCATCCCATACCAACACTGTCGAAATACGAGGACCCCGTTGGGCAGGGGGTTTTGAGCCTAACGGCACTCGTTGCGTCAAGAACCGCATTGATCGTTGAGTCGGAGAAGTAATAAGGGCTGAGACTTCCAGGACAGCTAGACCGTTCAGGTTTTTAGGAACTTTCACGATTGCGGAAAATGTGAGTTCGCCATTTCCGACCTCATAAGGTGAAGGCGAAGTCGTAACTTCAGAAATTTGAAAGGCGCCAGCAGAAGCCCTCCGCCTTTTTTTCGCATCGGCATCTGTTCCAAACAACAAACCGGAGATATAGACTATTCCCAGAACGTACAGACATATCTGCACGATATGTAGTGTTTGCTTTCCAATTATTTTCAAAACTGAAACCTCTCGTCAGAACAATGCATCTCGCAAGCTCCTCTTTATTGGTCGAATACCATAGCCTTTCCCATCAGTCAAATTCAAAAGCGATATCTGATAGGAAGAATGTAAGAAGCCATTAGCATCTGGTATGATGGTGAACATTCCCTATACTCGTGTGAAGGAGCATCGTGCCTCATCTTCATTTTGATTGTTTCTCAGGTATCAGCGGTGATATGTGCCTCGGAGCATTGGTTGATGCCGGGGTTCCATTAACCGCTCTGAAAAAAGGCTTGCAACAACTGGCGACAGGCGGCTATCAGCTCAAAGCCAAGAAAGTTCATCGTGGAACCGTCCATGCGACTAAAATTGACGTCATCATTCGCGAGGGATTCAAGAAACCGCTTTCGCTCCCAACGATTCGACGTATCCTGAGCCAAAGCTCACTTCCTCCACAGGTCAAACACCGTTCAAGAGAAGTCTTTCAACGTTTGGCTGAGGCCGAAGGAACAGTCCATGGACTCCCGCAAGCCAAAGTCCATTTTCACGAAGTCGGCGTGATTGATTCATTAGTTGATATTGTTGGAACCTTGCTTGGCCTCTACTCTCTCGATATCACATCCATTTCAGCTTCTTCCATCAATGTTGGATCCGGCACGATTCACACAGCCCATGGGATTTTGCCTGTTCCCGGACCTGCTGTGGCTCAACTGGCACTAGGGATTCCGATCTTTGCGTCAGGACCGGCTCTTGAATTGACCACTCCCACGGGGATGGCGCTGTTGACGGCGCTGACTCAAGATTTTCGGGCTCTCCCTCCCATGAATCCTCGCTGTATCGGGTATGGGGCAGGCACGGCAGCACCATCTGACTGGGCGAATGTTCTTCGGGTATTTTTGTGTGCTGATTCACCTCAGGAACTTCAAGACACAGAATCTATCCTTGAAATCCAGACAACCATCGATGACCTCAATCCCCAAACGTATGAGTTTGTGATGGACAAGCTATTCAAGGTCGGGGCCTTAGATGTGACGTTAACGCCGGTCATTATGAAGCGCAGTCGCCCGGGAATCATCGTCACAGTCTTATCCCCTAAAAACATTCGAGAAGATGTGATCCAAACACTCTTTCAGGAAACGACGACTCTTGGAATGCGAATGAACCAAGTCAGCCGGTTTGTCCTTCCTCGGAGAATGGAAACCATTCAATTACGAGAAGGGACGGTCCAGATCAAAATCGCAGATTTAGGAAATGGTCAGCAAAAAGCGATGCCTGAATATAGAGATTGTCAGCGTCTAGCGATGAAAACAGGGAAACCTGTCCGAGAAATCATTGACCAGGCTTTTCAAACCTTTCACAAGACGAAACAGGCGAAAAAGACAGCACGAAGGACGTCACGCTCTACGTAATTGGCCTGCGCTTCATAGACCTTCTCGCCATTCACCAAAGTACAGTCCAATTTCTACGAGCGACGTATCGATATGAAGACGACTTCAAACAAGAAGCATCGCCCGGCATTAGCCATCACTATGGGGGACCCTGCCGGTATCGGTCCGGAAATTATCGTCAAAACATTTACTCATGCAAAGATCTGGAAATGGTGCTCTCCTCTTGTGATCGGCTCTCCCGCAGTCCTGGAACGAACAGCTCAGGCCCTTCAAATTCCTATAAAGGTTGTCCCGCTATCAGAATATCCTCAACAGAATGGACAGAATATTTTTCGTCGAGATCTGCTCCCAGTACTCGACCCCCTTGAAAGGCCATTGAGACGCTTTCGTCAAGGACAGGCCAGCGCCGTATCTGGAGACGCATCGGTACGCTATATTCAAGAGGCCGTCCAGTTAGCACAGACTGGGAATGTTCACGGCATCGTGACCGCGCCCATCAACAAGAAAGCGATCCATCTTGCCGGCCATCGCTATCCCGGTCATACAGAAATGTTAGCAGCCCTGACTCGAACAACAGAATCCGGCATGATGATTCTCGGCGGGCCGCTAAAAATTATGTTTGTCACCACCCATGTTGCCATTCGAGACCTTTCGCAATCGATTACGACCCGCAATGTCCTTCGCGCAATTCGACTGGCGGATTCCGGACTCCGTCAATCATTTCACCTCATACGGCCCCGTATCGGGGTTGCCGGATTAAACCCCCATGCTGGGGAAGGCGGTCTCTTTGGTGATGAGGAACAGCAGGCCATTGTACCTGCTGTCAAACGGGCACGCGTTTCCGGTATCCGCTGTACAGGGCCTTTCCCTGCCGATACCCTTTTTGGAAAAGCGGTTTCCGGAGAATTTGATGGAGTCGTGGCCATGTACCATGATCAAGGGCTGGTGGCCTTAAAAACTGTGGCGTTTGGACATTGCGTCAATATCACCGTGGGTCTCCCATTCATTCGCACATCCGTGGATCATGGAACCGCCTATGACATCGTCGGAAAAGGGAAGGCTGATCCAACAAGTCTGATAGAAGCCATAGACTTGGCCGCTCAACTCTCGTCTAGCAAGCGGTAATTGTCAGCACCCTTTCGTTCCTATATGTTTCCGATCCACTGAGGATCCGTCCTCACGACAAAAACCCTTGGGGTCATGAATTTGCCTGCTAAGCATAAACACTCGGCATCATATGCAGGAGCCCGCTCCGCCGCATTGACTATCCTCTTAAAAATTCACCGCCAACACCCGTTGGCGGACGATGTAGTCGACGCGATCTTGGAATCAACAAAAATTCGTGAACCGGATCGAGGTCTGACCTTTGAACTCGTGTATGGCGTCTTACGACATCGCGAGACGTTGGATTGGCGATTGAATCAATTCGCTGCTCGTCCGATGGCACGGCTGCCCCTTACTGTTGCCATGATTTTTCGTCTGGGAGCCTATCAACTGCTGTACCTGGATAAAATTCCACCTTCCGCAGCTGTGAATGAATCGGTGAAGTTAGCCAAGACCATTGGGGGCCGCAATTGGAGCGGCATGATGAATGCCATTCTCCGTAATATCATGCGTCACCCTGCTCCGCCATGGCCTGATCCATCCGAAGATCCCGTTTCAGCCTTTTCTATTCGATACTCCTGCCCTTCCTGGCTTGTTCAACGGTGGTTGTCGGCCTGGGGAACTGACATGACACACACCCTGTGTGAGGCGACACTTCAGATTCCTCCTCTCACTTTACGGACCAATACCACCCGCTGTTCGCGCGAGCAACTACTCAGCCGACTGCGCTCAGAAGGATACAAGGTCCAAAAGACCACGATCAGTCCACTTGGAATAATTTTGGGAAAATGTGGAAAACTCAGCGACCTTGGTCCATTAAAAGACGGGTGGTGCTATATTGAGGATGAAGCGGCACAACTCATTCCACTCTTATTGGATATCAAGCCTGACCATCAAGTCCTAGATGTCTGTGCGGCTCCAGGCGGTAAGACAACTCATATGAGCCAGCTTATGGACAGCCAAGGACACATTATTGCCGTTGATCGGGATCCCCAGCGGTTGACGGTCTTGGAGTCCAACTCCCAGCGTCTCGGGTTGACAAACATTTCGACGGTGTGCGCTGACATGGGAAAAGACATGCCAACAACATCTCGTTCCAGCTCAACCAACACTTTACAGCATTCCTTGGCTGCAGCATTCACACACGGTTTTGACCGTATATTGCTTGATGTGCCCTGCTCAGGACTGGGAGTGCTGCGTCGTCATCCAGAAGGGAAATGGTTAAAAGGAACAGACCTGATTGATCAAATCCGAATCCTTCAAGGGAAAATCCTCGAGCATGTCAGTGGACTCTTGAGACCCGGTGGAGTGTTAGTCTATAGTGCCTGCTCGACTGAAAAAGAGGAAACCAGTCACGTTGTCGAGACTTTCCTTGATCACCATCAGGAGTTTTATCAGGATTCCGTCAAGCCGTGGCTCCCTCAAACTGCCCAGATGCTCATCGATGAGACGGAAAGTTTAGTAACTTCCTTCAATACAGTGTCGATGGATGGATTCTTCGCGGCTCGCTTAATAAAAGGGAACAGGTAATTATGCCTTCTACTCCACTCATTGCTCCTTCCATCCTTTCGGCTGACTTCGGTCGTCTTGCAGAAGCCGTCAGTCAAGTGGAGGCTGCTGGAGCGGACTGGATTCACATTGATGTCATGGACGGGCACTTTGTCCCGAATCTCACGGTTGGGCCGCCAATTGTTGAAGCGGTTCGCAAGGTTACCACGCTGCCTTTGGATGTCCATCTGATGATGACCAACCCTGATGCGTTTATCGGGGAATTTGCAGATGCTGGCGCTGACTTTTTGACTGTCCATGTCGAAGCCTGTCCTCATCTGCACCGGACACTGCAATCCATTAAAGAACACAACGTCAAAGCCGGCGTCACATTGAACCCGGCCACGTCTGTCAGCACACTCGAAGAAGTCATCCATGAGGTCGATCTCATCCTTGTCATGTCAGTCAGTCCTGGATTCGGCGGACAAACCTTTATCCCTTCCTGTCTTGAGAAAATATCTCGAATTCGACAATCACTCAATGCAGGAACACGCCCAGGCCTTTTAGAGGTCGATGGAGGAATCAACCTGCAGAATGCCGGCTCCATTATCAAGGCTGGTGCCGATGTTTTAGTTTCCGGATCAGCAATATTTGGAAGTGAGAATTTTTCCACGACCATCCAACAAATGCGTGCAGCAGGACAGACCATCAACGTTTGACGTCTTTCATGGATACCACCGCTCTACTCGATAGTCTTCATCCACTCGAGACTAACGTTCTCACAATTTTAAAGAACGCAGAAGGTGCGCTGTCTGATGCGGAGCTCGCTCACGCGACCGAGCTCGATCCCTCACAGGTCAGTATGGCGGTCGGATGGTTACTGACGAAAAAATTGATCATCTTGGCCACAGAAAACATTACCCCTGTCGTTTCGTTAAGTGAGACGGGGAAAGCCTATAGTCAGACCAATTCGCCATCAGAATGGATTCTTGAATCCATTCAAGCGCATCAGGCTCGCGGTAAACAGATCACGGTAAAAGACCTCCAAGCCCAAGGTCAATTTCAGCCGACCGAGCTCAGCCGTGCGATCGGCCTGCTTAAAAAAGATCAAGCCATTCGATTAGTGGCTGGTGGTGCACTTGAAAAGACAGACACCACAAGTCCAACAACAGAGACTCTACGAAACTTACTGACGACGTTATCAGCAGATTCTCATCCGCTCACAGCATTTTCAAGTCCAGATCAGGCTCTAATTCGACAATATGCAATGAAACGCGGAAGTGCGCAGGAACCGTTTCGCATTGAAGACGACATCCTGCGTACCTATGCCTTAACGCCGGAAGGACAGACCATCAGTCAACTGACCTCATCAGAGTCTTCCAAAGAAATTTCACAATTGACCCCGGACATGCTCAAAGATGGATCCTGGCGAAATTACTCATTTCGAAAATACTCCATCAGCCTTCG